>JAHIOY010000007.1 GCA_018894495.1 Patescibacteria group bacterium | reverse complement strand
AGGAGATACATTAGAATTCCGAATTTCAACATTTCAAAATTCGTTAAAAATGATAAGTTTTAAAAAGAACAGAGTAAAATTTGCCATTAGAGAGGGGATAGAGCCGGAAGAAATTTTCTTGGATTCTTTAACTCTGAAAAAAGAAAATGATTTTTTTGAGAAGAAATTTGAGGTCCCGCTATCGCGAAACATTTCGGGCGGATTTTTTATTTTCATTATATTTCTATTACTTGTCCTATTTATTAATACTTTCAAATTTCAGATGTTAGACCATAACAAATTTTTAGCTCTGGCTGAAAAAAATAAGTTTATCATCAGCAAGGTTAAAGCCGAAAGAGGGGTAATTTATGACCGGAATTTGGAGCAGCTCGTTTTTAATCAGCCGAGCTTTGACTTAGTGGTTGAAAAAAATAATTTGCCAAAAGAGACCCTGGAAAAATTGAAAATTATAAAAGGTGTCTCCGGAATCATCAAAAAAAATTACGATGATTTAAGAAAAGAAATTGAAGCAAGTAAAGAGTCCTCGTTAGTCGTTTCAGAAAACCTTGATTATCAAGACCTGTTGATTTTGGAAACAAGAATTTCTGAACTCCCGGGTTTTAAAATTAAAAATAACACTGTCAGAGATTATCCGGGGGGCAAAATTTTTTCTCATGTTTTAGGCTATAAAAGAAAAAATGACCAAACTACTGGGCTGGAAAATTATTATGACGATGTCCTAAAAGAAAAGTTAGGCGAGACGCGGGAGGAGAGAGACGCTCTGGGAAATTTAATTTCTCAAAAAATTGTTTCTTTGCCCGAATCGGGAAAAAGTTTAATTTTGACTTTGGATTCTCAATTGCAGAAAAAAATTTATGAGGAATTGGGGAAAGCATTAGAAAGCGCCGGCGTAAAGGTTGGGGCGGCAGTGGCTCTAAACCCGAAAACTGGCGAGGTCCTGTCCCTGGTTTCTTTTCCAAGCTTTGACAACAATCTTTTTTCCAAAGGGATGTCAGCAGAAGATTGGAAATTAATTGAAAAAGAAAATCTTCTTTTTGACAATGCAATTTCCGGCGGCTATCAAGCTGGTTCCGTTATAAAACCCTTAGAGGCCGCCGCCGCTCTGGAAGAAAATCTCATCTCTCCGGATAAAAAAATTGACGCCTCAAAAGGCACAGGGAAAATCGTTATTCGGAATCGTTGGGACCCAAACAAGTTTCAGGAATTTACTGATAATAAAATTCATGGTTTAGCCGATATGAGAAAGGCAATTGCCCAATCCGTTAATATTTATTTTTACACTATCGGCGGCGGCTATGGGGACCAAGAGGGTTTGGGGCCGAGCAGAATTAAAAAATATTTAGAACTTTTTGGCTGGGGGAATAAAACCGGAATTGACATCCCCGGCGAATCCGATGGCTTTTTACCTGACCCTGATTGGAAAAAAAGAAAATTAGGAGAGAGTTGGTATGATGGCGATACCTACCTTTATTCCATTGGCCAGGGTTATCTCAAAGTGACTCCTCTTCAGGTAGCGGTCTCTTTTGCGCCCATTGCCAATAGCGGCAAACTTTTTAAACCAAAATTGGCAAAGAGCATCATAGATTCCAATAAAAATTTAGTTGAGGAAATAAAGCCGGAAATCATCAGACAAGGGTTTATACAAGAGAGTAATTTAGAAGTTGTTCGGCAGGGAATGCGACAGGCGGTAACAAATGGTTCCTGCGCCGATTGGTTGAATAGTTTGCCTTTTGAAACCGCCTGCAAAACCGGAACCGCTCAAATAGGAAAGAAAGATCCTGTTGATGGAAAGGATTATTTTGATGCTTGGGTTGTTGTTTTTGCTCCTTATGATGACCCAGAAATTGTCTTAACGATATTAGTAAGGGGTGTCAAAAAAGCCCATCCCACTATTATGCCCGTAGCCAGATCGGTCTTAGAATGGTACTTTTCAAATAAAAAAATAAAAATGTAAAATGAAAAATTATAATTTAAAACTTAAAATTAAGCCGATTTTGACTAAAAGTCCATAAAGAGTTAGAATATAATTAGTTAAATTTTTAATTTTTCACTTTTAACTTTAAATTTGAGCGAAAGCGAATATGGCGACAATCAATGAATTGAGAAAAATTAGAGCAAAAAAGTTGGCAACGATTAAGAGAGCAGGGTTCAACCCTTATCCTCAAAGCGCAAAAAGAACTGATGAAGTGGGGGAGGCGCTAAAGCATTTTTCAGAGATTGAACTAACAAAAAAAGAAATTATCTTGGTCGGCAGAATTAGAACCTTAAGAGTTCATGGCAAAGCAACCTTTTTTGATGTGGAGGACGGCACCGGTAAAATTCAGGCCTTTTTTCGGGAAGATCGGCTGGGGGAAAAGAGCTATAAATTTTTCTTGGACAATTTTGATATTGGCGACTTTATTGAAGTAAGGGGGATACTGTTGAAAACAAAAACCGGCGAGAAAACAATTGAGGCGGTTGATTTTAATCTTTTGGCAAAGTCGCTTAGACCCCTGCCTGAAAAATGGCACGGTTTGCAAGATGTTGAAGAAAGACATAGAAAGAGATATTTGGATTTGCTCTTTAATCCGGAAGTAAAAAAGAAATTTGAAATTCGCTCAAAAATTATAAAAACAATTAGAGAGTTCTTGGAAAAAGAGGGCTTTATTGAAGTTGAGACCCCGATTTTGCAGCCCCTGTACGGCGGAGCCAAGGCCAGGCCTTTTAAAACCCATTTAAACGTTTTAGACATTGACTTGTATTTAAGGATTGCGCCCGAGCTTTATTTGAAGCGGCTTTTGGTTGGCGGTTTTGAAAGGGTCTATGAAATTGGAAAATGTTTTCGAAACGAAGGAATTGATAGACAGCATAATCCTGATTTCACGGAACTTGAATTCTATTTTGCCTATATTGACTATAAGGACTTGATGAAATTTACTGAAAAGCTTTTTGAAAATTTGCTAAAAAACGTCTTTGGAACTTTAAAAATTAAATACGAAGGAAAGGAAATTGATTTTAAAATTCCCTGGCCGAGAGTTGAATTTTCCCAATTAATCAGAAAATATACCGATATTAATGTTGAAGAAATTAATCAAGAGGGTTTGAAAAAAAAGGCGAAAGAATTTAATTTAAAATTAGAAAAGGGATTGGGCAAAGCTGAAATTTTAGATGAAATCTATAAGAAATTTTGCCGACCTAAAATTTGGCAGCCAACTTTCGTTATTCACCATCCAATGGGTTTCCAACCATTGGCAAAGGCGCTTGAGAAAAATTCTAAATACTTAGCCAATTTTCAATTAGTTATCGCCGGCTGGGAATTCACAAATGCCTTTTCTGAATTAAACGACCCTCTGGAGCAAAAGAGGAGGTTTGAAGAGCAAGAAAAACTTTTTAAAGCCGGTTTTGAAGAAGCCCAGAGAATAGACAAGGACTTCATAGAAGCCTTAGAATATGGTATGCCGCCTGCAGCCGGCTTTGGTATGGGAATTGACCGGCTGGTTGCTTTATTAACCGATTCCCACAGTTTAAGGGAAGTAATATTATTCCCAACAATGCGACCAAAATAAATTTTTCGAGACCGCAAAAAAAATAGGCGAAACATATCTGCAAAAAAGGGAGGAGGAAAAGAAAAAAGAGGGAGAAAAAAAGAAATACGATGATTTTAGGATGTATGGCTAATTTTAGATTTTAATTTGTCATTTTTAGTTTTTCATTTTTCATTTTTAATTTTTTATATGTTAGACATAAAATTCATAAGAAATAATCCCAATTTAGTCAAAGAGGGCTGCCAAAAAAAGCAGGTGGAGGTTGACATTGACCAACTATTGGAGATTGACAGAAAAAAACGGGAGACGCTTCAGGCATTAGAAGATATGCGGGCGCAAAAGAACAAGGCATCTTTAGAAATTGCCAAGACAAAGGAGGAAAAGGAAAAGAAAAAAATAATCTTACAAATGCGGGAATTGGATAGAAACAGCGACCGCCTGACTAATAATTTAAAGAATTTTGAAACCGAGTTTAAAAAATTAATGCTTCAAATTCCCAATTTGCCCTTAGAAGATGTGCCAACCGGCAAAGATGAGAGGGATAATGTGGTTTTGAGAGAGGTAGGGGAGAAGCCCAAATTTGATTTTAAACCGAAGGACTATATGGAAATTGCCAAAAATCACGACCTCATTGACATTGAGAGAGCCGCCAAGACCTCCGGCTCAAGGTTTGGGTTTTTGAAGAGAGAAGCCGCCTTTTTGGAATTTGCCCTGATTAATTTTGTTTTTGAAAATTTAAATAAAAAAGGGTTTATTCCGGTAATTCCTCCGGTCATGCTGAAGCCGGAAATGGCCAAAGGAACGGGTTATTTTGAGACGACGGCTCTTGATGAAGCCTATTATTTGGCAAAAGATAGTTTATTTTTAATCGGAACGTCTGAACAATCCTTGGTGGCAATGCATGCCAACGAGGTCTTAAAGGAAAGCGACCTGCCCAGAAGATATATGGGTTTTTCCACCTGTTTTAGGCGGGAAGCCGGAGCTTACGGCAAAGACACCAAGGGAATTCTCAGAGTTCATCAATTTGATAAAATAGAAATGTTCAGTTTAACTAAACCAGAGGAATCAAAAAAAGAACTCCAGTTTTTCTTGGAAATGGAAGAGACCTTAATGCAGGCCCTGAAAATTCCTTACCGTGTTCTGCAAATTTGTACTGGCGATTTAGGATTTCCAGCAGCGGCCAAATACGACATAGAGGCCTGGCTGCCGAGCGAAAACCGATATCGGGAGACCCATTCCACTTCAAATTGCACTGATTACCAGTCCAGAAGATTGGATATCCGATATAAATCTCACAAAACAAACAAATTAAGCTTGGTCCACACCGTCAATGGAACGGCTTTTGCCATCGGCCGGATTTTAATTATGCTCATTGAAAATTATCAGCAAAAAGACGGAACAATAGCCGTTCCTGATGTCTTGCAGAAATATTTAAACTTCAAAACAATTCCCCAAAAATTAAAAGAATGAATTTTTTAATTTCTCCAAAATTAAAAGAATGAATTTTTTAATTTCTCCAAAATTAAAAGAATGAATTTTTTAATTTCTCCAAAATTAAAAGAATGAAAACATTGCTTATTCT
>JAHIOY010000065.1 GCA_018894495.1 Patescibacteria group bacterium | reverse complement strand
GGCCTTACGAGGGCTTCCCCGTCATTTTTTAAAATGAATTCAATTTTATCTTCCAATTCTTCATTTTTTGCCCGCTCTCTGGCAATTAAAAGAGATGATTCCGAAAGGTCAATACCGACAACTTTTGCCCCCATTTTGGTGATTCTTAATGCATGAACTCCGTTTCCGCAGCCGTAATCCAAGACAATTTTATTTTTGCAATTTTTCGCCAACCAATCGTAGCAAAATTGATAACTATTTAAAGAAAGGGGGCTAAATCCCTCAAAATCACCCCGCCCGTTTTCTTGATTATTTAACCATTCTTTGGCTTTTCCATCATAATATTCAATTTCTTTCTCTTTTCTTGATTCCACGGTTTTAATCATTTTTAATATTTTCTATAGTTTGCCAAGGATAAAGAAAATTCCCTTCCTTTGGCTTATCTCCTTTTAGACCAACCAAATAATATTGCTTTATTTTGTATTTTTCCAGAAAGTAATCTATTGGTCTTTTTAAAAAAGAGGCGAAATTAACTTTTGTTTCAATGGGAATTATTTCATTTTTATATTTCAAAATAAAATCAATTTCTTTTTTACCTTTGGTTCGCCAGAAATTCACTGATTCCTTGCCAAAATTTTTAACCAACTCAGAAAAAATAACTGTTTCAAAAATCTCCCCTAAAATTTCAGGGGAAATCACCTTTAACCAAAGTAAATGAGCCAATCCACTATCATAAAAATAAATTTTTGGGGTTTTGAAAAGTTCCGACCTTAAATTTTTAAAGAATGGTCTAACCAATCGAATTACATAAGTATTTTCCAAAATAAAAAGATACTTCTCTACGGTTTGCTTAGCCAAACGACAAGTATTAGAAAGTTCCTCAATGTTTAAAAGTTTGCCTGTCTGAGAAGCTAAAACTTCTAAAAGTTTATTAAATTTTTCTATTTCCTTAATTTCAGCTAAATCTCTAATGTCTTTTTTGAGATAAGTATCAATAATCTGCCATAAATATTTTTCTTTTTTTTCTTTTTCAGGAATTAAAGAAATTTTGGGATAACTGCCATAAAGAACAAATTCCGTAAATAATTCTTTTAATTCTTCTTCCTTAATTTTAGTCAAAACCGGCTTTAGTGGTTTTTGATATCCCTTAAAAATTAAAGATTCTTCAAAGGAAAGACCAAAAATTTCAAAAATTAATGCCCGACCAACTAATGCCTTATCAATCTTTTTTTTAATTTCAAAAGTGGAAGAACCCGAAACAATTAATTTTAAATTTTGCTCGTGGTCAGTAATCAATTTTAAAAAATTTGTCGGATTGTCTAAGTATTGAATTTCGTCAATTAAAACAAAAACTCTCTTTTTTAAGTCAAACCCCTCTTCTAAAAGAAGTTTTTTAAGGTTCTCAGGACCTTGATTTAAAATTTCTAAATATCTTCTCTCTTCCAAGTCAAGATAATAAACTTGTTCTTTTTTCTCTTGAAGAAAATTTTTTAGCCAATATAAAATGAAGGTCTTTCCAACCTGCCGAGCCCCATAAAGAATAATTACCTCTTTCTCGTAAAGATATTTTAAAATTTCATCAATTATTTTTCTTTTATATATTTTTTCAATAATTTCCTCCATATTATTTCTAACTTTTAGTTAACCCTACTTTAATTATAGTTGAACCTAAAGTAAAGTCAAGCGGGGCGAGACAATATTATTCTTACCAATCCCCAAATTGAACCTAAGCCATAGGCAAAATGGCGGAAGAGAAAAGCGAAAAAGAGTGCCGGAAATAATCTTATTCCTTTCCGGGAAGAAACTAATAGAGAGAAAAATAAATTTAAAAAAAGATAACTCCCAAAAATTAGAATAAATAAAATCTTAAACCAAAAAGAAAAAAATCCCAGAATTAAACTCCCAAAAACCCCTAAGACCAAGAATAAAGGCAATAAATGTCTTAAAGAGAAAATTCTTATCCCCCACTTCAAAGGATAAATCGTCCAGATTCCATCTTCAAAGTTGTGTTCAAAAAATCCTGAAAGAGTCCTCTGAGGATGGTAATATGCCACAATGTCAGGAAACAAAAAAATTTTCCCCCCCGCCTTTTTTAGCCGTTTATTAAACTCAATATCCTGACTCCTAATTAACCTCTCATCAAAAAACCCGATTTTCTCAAAAACCTCTCTTTTGTAGCAACCGCCAAAAACCGTATCAACTTCCCTGGGACTATCAGAACCTGTTCTGAAGTATGAACCACCGGCTCCCCAAAAATGAGAAATAGAAAGAGCGATGGCCCGGGCTGAAATCGTGTTTTCCGCCGGCGCCGTCTTTATCACTCCCCCAACATTGTCGGCCCCGGATTCACCCAAATACTTCGCACATTTTGAAATATAATCTTTTTCATAACCGGCATGAGCATCCATTCTGATAATTATTTCGCCTTTGGCATTTTTAATCCCAATATTCAATCCAAAAGGAGTAAATTTTTTATGATTTTCTATCAGCCGTAATTGAAAATTGAAATTTGAAAATTGAAAATTTTTAATGATTTCTCTTGTTTTATCCTCCGACATTCCATCAACAACCAAAACCTCCAATTTTTCTTTTGGATAATCCTGCTCTAAAATCGAATCCAAGCATTTCCCAATAAATTTTTCTTCATTCCTGCAAGGAATAATTATTGAAACAAATGGTAAATTATTTAGCATTTACTTTTTTATAAAATCTTTGTTTCCTATAATTTTAAATTTAGGCAAGGGAACGATAAATTTTCCTCCTGTTTTTAGATAATCTTTTTCACGTTGGATAAATTCTTTTAAAAAGTGCCAAGGAAGAATTAAGAAATAATCAGGTTTTTCTCTCCGTGCCTGCTCTTCTGATGTAATCGGTATCAATGTCCCCACCGTCTTTTTCCCCCATTTATCAGGGTTGCGGTCAGCGGCAGCTTTAATAAGATTTCCGTCTAAATTGCAAAACTGCAGCAGGGTGTTGCCTTTGGTGGAAGCGCCATAAACATACACCCTCTTTCCTTTTTTAGTTTCTTTCTTAATGAATTCATATAATTTATTCTTTGAATCAATAACTCTAGAAGCAAAAGCTTCGTAAGTTTTTCGACTGAAAAGCTTTATTCTTCTTTCAAATTTTTCTAACTTTCTGACATTTTTACTGATTATTCTGTATCTTTTAGGCTGAATATAAGTTCTAAAGCTTCCTCCATTAACATCGTTGAGTTCAACATCAAAAATTTCCAAATTATGTCTTTTCAAAAGATTGTTTAACGAGTCAAGCGAATAATATTCCAGATGTTCATGACATATATTATCATAAGCGTTTTGCTGAAGCATTGATGGTAAATAACTCATTTGAATAACAAGTGTTCCTTTTTCATCAAGACACTTAACAATATCAGCAATAAATTCATTGGGATTATCTAAGTCATAAAACATAGCAATGGCGGTTATAATTTTAGCTTTTTTATTGCCATATTTTTTCTGCCAGGCTTTAAAATTAAAAAAATCATTTATATATTCACCAGAAGGGAAATTTTTTTTAGCATAAGATATCAGATTTCTAGCCGGCTCAAATCCGACCAAATGAATGCCGGCTGTTTTGTAAAATCGAAATAAAGTGGCGTCGTTGGAACCAATATCAATAATGTAATCGCCTCTTTTGGGTTTGGCTATCTTTTCTGCTTTTCTGGCAATGTCAGCTAAAGATTCAATCATGCTTTGATTAACTCCGGAACGATACCAATAGTTGCGATATAGAAGCTCTGCTGAGAATGTATGCCTAAGCTGAACCAAACCGCAACCGCCTTCAGTAGTATCGCAAATCATTAACTCTAAAGGTTGTTTTAAAAATTTTGGCGGATTACCCTCTTTAGCATCAAGGAAATTAGAAACATAAATTCCTCCCAAAGAAAGAAGGGGAATTAGTTTTTTGGAACCGCAGACCCGACAAGTTTTTATGGTTTTGGAAATTTTATTTTTCATAATTTATCTTTTTAAATTTTTTAAATACCATTCAATAGTTTTCTTTAATCCCACTTCTAAGGGGGTGGAGGCAGTAAAATTGAATTCTTTTTTAGCTCTAGAAATATTAATTGTTCTTTTGAGTTGACTGTCGGGCTTGGTTTTATCCCACAAAGCCCTTCCTTTAAAATCCATTAATTTACAAATTAAATCTACTAAATCTTTAGTTGAAATTTCTATACCCGACCCTATATTTACTGGTTCGGGCTTATCATATTTTTCGGTTGCCAAAATAATTGCTTCAACAGCGTCTTCAACATAAAGAAAGTCTCTTATCGGTCTTCCAGTGCCCCAAACTTCAATAAAATTTTTACCCTCCTTTTTGGCTTTTTGAATTTTTTTAATGACTGAAGAAATAACGTAGCCGCCTTGAGGATTTGTCCCCGGACCATAAACGCTGGTAAGCAATAAGTGAACTGCGTTAAAGCCGTATTCTTCTCTGTATGCCTGACCCTGAATTAATAACATTTTTTT
>JAHIOY010000064.1 GCA_018894495.1 Patescibacteria group bacterium | reverse complement strand
TTTGTTTCTGGCTTGGTTTGGCTGGTAATGGTAAAGGAATTTCTTTTTTGCTCTCTGGCATTTGAGAGAAACGCCAGATTAAACCGAGACAAAGCAAAGCAACAAAAATAACGATGCCTAAATACAAGAGAGATTTTTTGTCTATTTGGAATTTCATTATTATATTTTAACATATTAAAAGATGATATCAAGCCCTGATTGAAAAAATTGCTAAAAACCATTAAGATTAAGATAAAGAATAAAAGAATAAAAGAATATATGAAAGTCACGGCCATTGCCAATGCTAATATCGCTTTGGTAAAGTATTGGGGGAAAAGAGACGAAAGGCGTATTCTTCCCCAAAACAGCAGTATCAGCGTAACAACTGATTGTCTTTCAATTAAAACAACGGTTGAATTTTCCCCAGAGTACAAAAAAGATATTCTGATTTTAGACGACAAAGAATTTAAACAGGGCTCAAAGGAATATGACGAATACTTTGAATCGTTTTTAAATAAACTGCGAAATTTAGCTAAAAAAAACATCTCATTGTATCGGCATTTCAATAATTTTATTCGTAATTCGTATATTCGTAATAAATTCGTAATTCGTAGGAGAACATGGCGCGAAGCGCCTATGTTCGTGAAGGTTGTCAGTCAAAGCAACTTCCCGAGAGGAGCAGGATTGGCTTCCTCCTCGGCCGGCTTTGCCGCTTTTGCCGCCGCGGCGAATAAGGCATTAGGCTTGGGTTTTAAAAACAAGGAATTGAGTATTTTAGCCAGACAGGGTTCAGGTTCCGCCAGTAGGTCAATTTATGACGGATTTGTGGAGTGGAAAAAAGGAGAAAGAAAAGATGGGTTAGATTCTTTCGCTGAACAAATAGTAAATGAAAATTATTGGCCAGATTTTAGAATGATTATCTGCCTTACTTCAAAAAAAGAAAAGAAAATTAAGTCGCGAACCGGAATGGCTCAAACCGTCAAAACATCGCCTTTTTACGATGGCTGGCTAAAAACAATTGACGATGATTTAAAAAAAGTAAGGAAGGGAATAATCAAAAGGGATTTTTCTTTAGTCGGAAAAACAGCCGAAGAAAACTGTTTAAAAATGCATGCCTTAATGCTTTCAACAAAACCGCCAATAATCTATTGGAATTCTGGAACAATAGAACTCGTGCATAAGGTCATTGAGTGGCGGGAAAATGGCTTGGAATGTTATTTTACCATTGACGCCGGGCCCCAGGTTAAAATTTTATGCCTCAAGAAGGACTTGCCGGAAATTTTGAAAAGAGCCAAAAAAACAGCCGGGATTGAAGACATAATTGTAACAAAACCCGGCCCCGGCCCAAAAATCGTTGAAAACCATCTATTTTAAATTTAATTTCAACCCCGTATATCAACTTCGGCTGTCCCGCTGAAAGCGGGACATTGTCGCGGAGCGAGCCGAAGTTGTATTACGGGGTCAAAATTTGACATAATTTTATAAAATAATATAATTTAACTATTATGGCTTTTAATCTTTCAATAGATATTGCTAAAAAATTAAATATCGACGAAAAGGATCTCCAAAGAAAAAGTATAAGGATTTTTCTCGAAAGAGAACTGTTAAATTTAAAAACAGAACTTTTATATTTAGCTACAAAATATAATTTGAAAAGTATTAAATCGTTTGAAAAAACAATTAAAGAAGGTAAAATCCATGAGAACAATGAAACGAGAGAAGATTTTTTTAGATGGGATTATTTAGAAAGAAAAATTGGGAAGTTAAAAAATCTTCTCAATGCTTTATGAAAATAATTTTAGAAGTTCTTCAAGAAATAATTGAAGATCAATTTCTAAATATTGTTAAGGATATTTTCAAGCCCTCAGAAGAAAAATTGAGGGTTGTTTTAAAAGATGAAAGTTTTATTGATATTAGAATTTCCCAAAAGGTCAAAAATCGTTTTGATTTTCATTGGGAAAGAGGGCATATAAATGGGAATATTTTTAGATACGATAACTTTCCCGACACCCACTTCAAACACTTAAAGAGTTTCCCTTTTCATTTCCATTATCAAAAAGAAAACAAAATCATTGAAGTAAAATTCAGAAAAACTCTTCCATCTGCCTTCATAGATTTTATGAATTTTGTAAAAAGTTATCTGGAAAAGATAAAAAAAGAATTAAAAAAATCGCTGGGATTGAAGAAGTAATTATAACTCAACCGGGCCCTGGCCCAAAAGTCGTCAAAACCCATTTATTTTAAGACCAGATCTTGAATTTAAAAAATTCCAAAACTAAAAATAATGAAGGAATTAAAATTAATCGGAAAAAGGATTACTTTACGGCCGCTAAAATCTTCTGATGTTAAAGATATTTATTTAAATATCCAAAACAAAAAAATTGCCGAAAACATTTTAGATATGCCGTGGCCTTACTCAATCCGAGATGCTCAAAAATTTATTAAAAAAATGCAGAAAGCTCGACAGAAAAAATCTGATTTTGCCTTTGGGATTGAATCAAAAACTAGAAAAGAAGTAATTGGTTGTATCGGTCTATATAAAATTAATTTTAAGCATAAAAATGGGGAACTTGGTTATTGGTTGGGACCAAAATACTGGAATCAAGGTATAATGACTGAAGCCGGGAAATTAGTTTTAGATTTTGCGTTTTCAAAATTGAAACTTCATCGAGTTTGGGGCGGCGCCTTTAGCAATAATTTAGCTTCCCAAAAAGTCCTTAAAAATCTAGGTTTTAAAAAAGAAGGGGTTTTTCGGCAAGCTTTTTGGCATTTTGACTGTTGGAGAGATGGAATTCATTATGGTTTATTATCGAAGGAATTTCTTAAGAAGTAAATGTTTAAAGCGAAGCATTAAACACTATTAAACACTATCTAATGAAAAATTATTTTGATTTGAGGAAAATTTTTATCTGGAAGGAAGAACTTAAGATTTTTTACGCCAGCATTTTCCTTTTTAGCTTTGCCTCCTCAATCCTGCAAATTTTTATTCCTCTCTACTTATTCGGAAAGGGATTTTCTATTGGACTAATTTTGTTATTTTTTGCCGTAAGTCAAATAGGACGGCTCGTGTCTCTGCCAATCTGCGCTCATCTTTCCAGTTCTTTGGGCGCTAAAAAGAATATTGTTTTGGCTTATATTTTCAGTATATTTTATTTCTTGCTTTTACAAACCGTAAAAGATGTGTCCTTGGTTTTTTGGCTCAGCGCTTTGCTTTTGGGTTTAACACATGCATTCTTTTGGCTGCCCCTTCTTGTTCACCAATCAAAAATTTCGCCCAATGAAAAACGCGGAAAAATCACCGGCCGGCTAATGATTTATTCAGACATTGCCAGCGCCATCGGTCCGTTTTTGGGCGGAATAATTATTGCTGGTTTCGGCTTTAATTATGCCTTTTTCTCAGCGATTTTAATAATTATCCCGGCAATCGGTTTGTTATTATTAACGCCAGAAGTGTCAAAAATTAGGAAAATTAAATTTAGATTAGTAAACGTTCGTAAGGTTTATCCTGACTTAATTGCCAATGGCTTTTTTAATTTTCAGGCCTATCTTGATTTTGCGGTCTGGCCAATTTTTATTTTTCTTATTATATCCCGTTATCAAACAATTGGATTTATCCAAACCGTCTCTTTATTTATTTCTCTATCCGCTTTTTATCTTGCTGGCAAGTGGACCGATAAATTCAACCGAGGCAAAGTATTATTTTTAGCCACTGTTTCTAATAGCGCGGTCGGGGTTTTGCGGCCCCTGGCAAATTCTTTATTAGGCGTATTTTTATTTAATACCGCTTCCGCTTTCACCAATAATTTGCAGGCAGTCCCCTGGAATGTAAAACTTCAAGAACATCTGGACCAAGATGCCCGCACCGAATATATGTTCATTTTTGAAGTTGGCGGCGCAATTCTTAGTTTGCTCGGATTTTTAACATTTATGGCATTAACTCAAACAATGTTTCTTAAAGATGTTTTGATTTATGGACTTATCATCAGCGCCTTGGCCGGCTTAGGAGTAAATATGGTAAGAAAATGAAACGTGGACGATATTCTAAATTATGGTTAAAATATCAGCGCCGGGAAAAATACATATAATTGGTGAACATTCGGTGGTTTATGGCTTTCCCGCCATTATTTCGGCTATTGCTCAAAGAACGAGAGTCAAGGCGGAAAGAGCAGAAAAAATTAAGATAAAAAATAATCTTTATCAAAAAGAGGTCGTCTTTGAAATTGCCGCAGCTACAGCCGCGGCAAAAAAAAGCCGGCAATTATGGAAAGAGGGAAATGAAAAAAATGATTTTTCTTGCCTCTTTTCTTTTTTAAGGTCCGACTTTTGGAAAAGAAATCAAGCAATGCTCGGCTTGATTTTTGAGCGGCTAAAAGTGGTAAAAGGCGGGGTTTCTTTAATAATTGATAGCGATTTGCCCCCCGGCGTCGGGTTGGGTTCCTCGGCTTCGCTATCAGTAGCAATTACAAAGGCAATAGCCGCTCTCTATGTCCCGCAAATACCAAATCAAAAAATTAATGAAATCGCTTTTGAATTAGAAAAACTTAATCACGGCAGGCCCAGCGGCGGCGATAATTCATCATCAACTTTTGGAGGCACAATTTGGTTTGAAAAAGGAAAAGTCGTACCCGTATCCCTGCCCGATTTTCTTCAAAATTTAATCATTGTTTTAACGGCAAGGCGAAATTTAAGCACCGGAGATTTGGTTCAAAAGGTCAGGAATTTAGAAAAAAATTTTCGTGGCCAAAAAATCAAAAATATCGCTGAGGCAACTTATAAAATGAGGCGGGCTTTGGATGAAAAAGATGTAAATAAAGTAAAAAATTTAATTAACTTTGCTCAAGACAATTTGACTGAACTCGGAATCTCGTCTCCGGAAATTGACGGCCTTGTTAAGGAAGTCAGAAAAATCGGCGGCGCGGCAAAAATATCAGGCGGAGGAGGAGGAACTGTAATCTGTTTCCATAGAGACAAAGCAAGGTTAATTAAGTTATTAAAAAAGCTGAAGGTCAACTTTGAAGAAATAAAATTAGGAGCCGAGGGAGTGAAGGTTGAAAGTTAATTTGACATTTCTTTACTTAAATATATAATGAAATCGGTTCGTTAAAAATCAATCTTTATTGATTTTTAGACTATGAATAAACAAGGCGCTACAATTTTTAATAAATTAGAAAATCTGGAAAAAAATCTTCAACGACTTAAGTTGGAAGTATTTTTTACTTTGCCTAAAGAAAAACAAAAATTTATTTATTCAGAAAAATCCTTAAGAGAAACTCTTAGAGAGATAAGAAAATCTATTTGGCAAGAACGGTATGCCAAAAAAATATAAACTCTTTATTGATTCCAGCGCCCTTATAGCTGGTTTAAATTCGCCGACCGGAGGAGCGGGGATAATTTTATCCGGTTATCTCAGCGGTGATTTTTTTGTTTACATTTCCGAACAGGTTATAGAAGAAGTGCAAAAAAATATTCAATTAAAATTTCGTGATTTTTTCCGAAGGAAAAAATCCACTGCATTACAGGAATTTCAATCCCTGATTGAAATTCCTGTACAAAAATATCAATGTTAATAAAAGTTTCAGCGCCGGGAAAATTATTTATCGCTGGAGAATGGGCGATTTTGGAGCCAGAGAATTTTGGAATTGTTGCGGCTATCAATAAAAGAATTTTTGCCGAGATTAAAAAATCGCCTGATGAAAACATCCACATTACTTTAAGAGATTTCAACTTAAATAATTTAGAAGCAAATTTTTATGAAAATAAGTTAGAATTTTCAAAGAAACTAACTCGGAAAGAAAGAAAAATTATCAGTTTTTCAAAAACAGCAATAGAGACAGCTTTGAGATATTTAGGAAATTACCAGCCATTTAGAATAGAAATTTGGGGAGAGAAAACCAACCCCATTAGAAATGCAATTTCTAACGGGGCAAGAAAAATCGGCTTTGGATTTTCTGCCGCTTCAACCGTGGCGGTGGTTGCGGCTTTATTAAAATTTCAGGGAAGAGATTTTGACAGAAATAAAATTTTTAAAATCTCGGCTCTTTCACATTATTTAGCCCAAGGGAAAATTGGCTCCGGTTTTGACATCGCCGCTTCCGTTTATGGCGGAATTTTTGTTTATCGCCGGTTTGACCCGGTCTGGTTAAAAGACCAAATTGAAAAATCACCGCCTTTGGCGGGATCTCGCTCCGCGGGAGAAAAAGACATTAGGAAAATAATTGAAAAACCCTGGCCTAATTTTTATTTCAAAAAACTGAATTTGCCCAAAAATCTTCAACTCTTAATTGGCTGGACGGGAAAATCGGCTTTAACGCCAAAAATGGTAAAAAAATTACAAGAGTGGAAACAAAAAAATCAATTGGAATATAAAAAAATGATTTTTGGCATCGGGAGATTGGTTAAGGATTTAATAAGGGATTGGCGTGTTGAAAAACCCGCCTTCGCCAAGGCTACGACGGGCAAGGAAAAAATTTTGGACTTGATTAGAAAAAATGAGGACTATTTAAGAGAACTCGGAGAGAAATCGGGATTAAATATTGAAACAAAAAAATTAAAAAAATTGGCAGAAGTTACGACTCATCTCGGCGGAGCGGGAAAACTTTCAGGCGCCGGCGGCGGCGACTGCGGAATAGCCATAACTTTTGATAAAAAAATCGCCAAAACAATCAAAAAGGCCTGGAAAAAAATTAATATCCTGCCCATTGAAGCAAAAATAGATTTTTCTGGCGTTAAAATCCAGGGGAGAAAACGTTAAAACACCTTCAAAAAACTCAGAAATCTCTATTTAATACACTCCTTGACGGTGGCCAATGCGGATAACTATGATTAAAAGCAGGTTTTTATAAATTCTATAAATTATTCTATACGGCCAAACACGATAGGAATAAGCGCCTATTAATTTACCGC
>JAHIOY010000063.1 GCA_018894495.1 Patescibacteria group bacterium | reverse complement strand
ATTTGAAATTTTTCATTATTCTTCTTTTAAGTTTCTTAATTGAACGGATGATTCCAGTTCAAATGGAGACGGCGGTTGATTTTCGTTAACATCAACTACCAAAAAAACCTTCATCAATTTTGTATCTTTTAGCCGAGCCGGATAAATTGTGATTTTGTTTCCGTTTTGGTCAAAATACTCAAAAATTGGCGGTGTATTCCTGATATAGGAACTGATAATTGAAATTTTTTCTTGACTGGCAGGATAAGTCGGAGGCGAACCAACCGGCTCAATTACTCCTTTTCTAAATTCGTAAGCCTGACCGGCAATCTCTTCTGTCCAAGAAAATTCAAATTTAGATTTCATTGCGTAAGGACACTGAGGCTCAACTCTTAAGGAAGCATCGGCCAAAAATGTAATTGAATTGTCTGAAGCATAATTTATGACATTATAGGTTTGAGTCCCCTGCCATGTTCCGGCGCAGTGAGTACAACCAGTGTTGCATATTCTTCCCAAATAATTTGTCGTGTCAGCATAAATCTCGGCGTATTCTTTATTAGGCCCCCAGTCAAAATCGCCATCAACCGAAACTTTGACCTCGGCTGTTTTTAAAGTTCCTAAAAGAAAATTGGAAAAAGCAACACCGCAGGTTCCTCCGGCAACCGAAGTCTGACATTCTTGGGCTTGAGTTCCGGAACGAACATTGCCCAAGAAATATCTCACTTTTTCTGTTTCGCCATCATTGTCAACATCGCTATAAAATATAAATTCTTTATCTTCGGCTTTTTCTATTGGATAAGAACCATCTTCAGCGCTCTTTGCCCCTCTAATTTCTTTAACCATTGTTTCAATCCCTCGGCGCGCTTCATCAATGGCTATTGATTGCTGCCAGGTATAATTATAGGTCTTGTAAGCGAGCATAATTAAACCTGAAACCGCGCCAAAAATTAGGGTAAAAACAAAAATCGCAACAATGGTCTCAATGAGAGTGAAACCTGTTGAGGCCTTTGAAAAATTTTTTTGGCAAGATAAATCCATTTTAATCATAACGAACTAATTGGATTGTCCTTGTTTCATTGCCGGATATTGAAATTACAGTTGAAGTTGCGTAATATCCCAATACCTGAACGGTTAGGGTATAATTGGCCGCTGTTAGAGGGACGAAATAACTTTGACCCTTGTTGTCAGTCCATAAATTTTGTTGATATCCGAGGTCGGTATTAGAAAGAGTGGTGGTGGCGGCAAAAACTGGTTCTAAGGTCTCGCTATCTTGAATAGTGACCAAAAGAGAGTTTTCAGCTTCTAAATATAATTTTACCGCTTGGGTAAAATTATCCGGGGGCAAAGAAATTGGCTGGGGCCAAGGGTCGGTCCAAACCAGGTCTAAATTGCTTCCTAAGGGCATAGAAAAAGCATAAGAATCCCATTCTAAGTTAGAAATATTTACGTGACCATTAGAATCAGAAGTAGTAGCGGTAAAATATTTATAAACAGGGAAGCTGCTGGCGTCTAAACCAATAGTTTTTTCTCCCCGGAAATGGAAATTAACATTTGGCACCGGAGTAAGTTGACTGGCAATCCAAGATACCTGCCAATCAAAAAGAAAGGGAGTAGAACTGGTAGAATTGGTTGAAAGATTGCCTTCTAATTTCAGTTGAGAATAAGTAGTGGTTGCCAATCCCGATAAATCCACTGGCGAATGAGTAAAACCAGTTGAATTGCCCATTAAAACAGAATCAGGAATAAGTAGCCATTCGGTTCCCGAAGCATAATAGAGCTGGTATGTCGCCTCAGTCCCTATTGGTTTTGAATCAGTAAAAGAAAATTTATCCCATCTAATTAGATTGGTAGGAGTAATGCTGGTAGACATTAAAAAGCCAGAGGTAAGATAACCTTCGGTCCCTGTTGCCAAGACAACTTCTCCTCCGCTAATTATTACATTTGACGAAGTAGAAATTTTACTCGCGCCCTGAAAGGAATCTGCCCAATAATCGCTTCCCCAAGTAGAAAGAGTGTTCACTGAAAAAACGCTGGTCTCATCAATACAAAAACTAACGGGTGTTGATTGTCCCTCCAAAACAATTTGCTCAGGTCTGGCATAACACATATTCTCTGGAGTAGCCACTTCACCGGTACCATAAGTTCTGGCCGTATTGAAACCGGTTTTTGAAACAACTACTTTATATGTTGAAGT
>JAHIOY010000062.1 GCA_018894495.1 Patescibacteria group bacterium | reverse complement strand
TTTCGCTCCGGGGTGTATTATTCTTCACCTCAAAATAAGCCACCTCCCAAGTAATTGGGCCTTCTTCTAAAACAAGAATAATTTCCTTACGCGCATTTAGCGGAAGATTTGCGTAAGCCCTCAAAAACTTTTCCCTGCGATTATTTTTTGTCTCTTGAGTCATATCTGTTTTTTATTATAGCATCTCCTTTGTCAATATGAAAATGTTGCCTTCTGGAAATTCTTAAATAAAAATTGCCCAGCGATGGGTAATATAAATTTTATTGTGACGGGGCAGAATCCCTTAGTTCCGAGGAAATAATTACGGCTTCGGCAACCTCTTTCATTGAAAGACGTTTATCCATTGATTTTTTGTGAAGCAGTTTATACGCCTCTTCTTCGGAAATTTTTAATTCCTTCATTAAAATCCCCTTTGCCCTTGCGAGTATTTTTCGCGTTTCCAACGCCTCTTTCAAGGCTTCTTTTTCGGAAAAAAGCGAGGCGTTTTCAATCGCGCCGCCGGTTGCCCGGGCAATTGTTTCCAGCATTTCAATCTCCTGCTTTTTATAATTTCTTAATTTTCTATGCTGGACATTTATCACGCCCAAGACCTTGTCTTTATAAATAATCGGGACCGACAAAAACGCCTCGTATTTGTCTTCGGGAAGAACATTAAAAAACTTAAATCTTTCGTCTTCATACGCCTTATTAGTAATTGCCACGGTTTTTTGTTTTCCCGCCACCCAGCCGGTAATCCCTTCGCCGACTTTTAGTTTAATTTTTCCAATGGCTTTAGGCCGGGGATTTTTAGAGGCGCGCAAAACAAGCTCTCCGTCGCCCTTCAAATAAATAAAGCAGGAGTCGGCTTTTGTCGCCTGGCTTACAACTTTAACAATCCGCTCCAAAACCTCTTTTAAATCAAGGTTATAACTAATGGTCTGGATAATTTGATGGAGAATTTTTAATTCCTGTTCCTGCGAATTTTTTTTCATACCCAGTAGAAGAATTTTGAATGGGCTTTACCCAATGTTAGCCCAGCAAGTAATTTTGAATAGCCAAACTTTCTAATTTAATCAGATGATTTAAACATTCAGCAAAAATAAAATTTTCTGCTGGGCTATTCAAAATTTCTCTACTGGGCATATTTCTAATTGACTTTGACGGCATTTTTAATTTTGCGCATTTTTTCAATAAATTTTTTACCTTTCTTATTTTTGATAATTTCCCGCCATAATTTTGTTTCCCTTTCAAAAATACTTTCTATCTCATTTATTTTCGGCAAATTCAAGTGAAGCTCTGAATAAAATTCTGGAGAAGAAAATGCCACATTTTGAACTAAGGCAAATAGTTTTTTGAAACTCGGGCCGGCGAGCTTTTTTAATTTTCTAACATTTAAGTTTGCCAATGTCGAGCCAGCTGCCAATCCGATAAAGTGAGGAATGCCCAAAACCACAGCCATCAATTGGTCATGTTTTTTGGGAGACATCTCTGTTACATTAAATCCCTTTTTTCTCAGCCAATTTCCAAAATCCTTAGCTAATATTTTTTCTTTGCGATTGGTTGGCGTTAAAAAGAAATTTTGACTTTCTGCGCGAATTTCAGCAGCCGGTCCAAAAAGAGGGTGAGTTCCCAAAATTAAATTTTTCTTTAAAAAACGATGCATTATTTGAACCGGTTTTTCTTTTAAACTGGAAATATCCATTACAATTTGCTCCTTCCTGAGATGAGAAGCAATTTCTAAAATAGCATTGCCAAAATCCTTGAGTAAGACCGAAATCAAAATAAAATTGGCTGATTTGACTGCCTCAATATTATCCTTTGCCAAATTAACTTTTAATCCTTTCAATTTTCCCTGAACCCTATCTGAGGCAAAGACCTCTATTCCCTCTTTTGAGAAGAAATCGCAAAACCAACTCCCCATTTCCCCTCCGGCTCCAATTATAGCAATTTTATTTATCCCGCTAAAAGCGGGATAAAACTTGTTTTTTATCTCCATTTTGCTGTTGGATAAGAACCCAAGATTTTAATGAATAAAGTTTTTTCTTTCAATTCTTCCAATGCCTCTCTTATTTTTTTGTCTTCTTGATGGCCTTCAAAGTCAAGATAAAAATGATATTCCCAGGGTTTGCCCATAATCGGTCTTGATTCAATTTTGGTTAAATTTATTTTCCTTTTGGCAAAACCCTCCAAGGACTGAAAAAGAATGCCTGGGATATTTTTGAGAGAAAAGACAATTGAGGTCTTACTATCTTTGGCTCTCTTTGTTTCCTTCTTCAAGTTTTTATCCCGCCCTTTTTGAAGGAGCGGGATAAACAATGAAATTATAAAAAATCGGGTGAAGTTTTGTTTATTTGTTTCTATTCCCTTTTTCAAAATTTTCATTTGATAAATTTTTCCCGCTCTTTCTGAGGCAATTGCCGCCGCTTCTTCGGCTTTTTCTTCTTTGAGCATTCTCACGCCGCCAGCGGTATCGTAGACAGGAATCGCCTCTAATTTTAATTTTTCTAAAAATTCCCGGCATTGACCGAGGGCTTGAGGGTGAGAATAAACTCTTTTAATAGCCCCAATTTTTACCCCTTTATTGGCAATAAGACAATGACGAATTCTCAAAATTTCCTCTCCAAAGATGTTGACGTCTGACGTCAACAAGAGCTCGTAGTTTTGACCAACAGTCCCCTCCAAAGAATTTTCTATTGGCAAAATGCCGAAATCAGCATTGCCTTCCTCCACCAATTTAAAAACATCAGCAAAGGTCTGGCAGGGAATTGTTTGAATATTACTATTGCTGCCAAAAAATTTAAAAACCGCCTCTTCAGAAAAGGCGCCGATTTCTCCTTGAAAAGCGACTTTTACCCTGTTAAATAATTTCGCCTTTGGCGAAATTGCCGCGAAGCGGCATTTAACAGGGTGAATTTTCTTTTTGGATTTTTTTGGCATCTTCAATTAAAAGTTTGATTATTTTCTCAATTAAAAGAGGATTTAGACCTTTTTCCTTTGCCATTCTTTTTGTCATTTCCAAAGCTTCTTTTTCTCTTTTTCTGTCCAAAATCGGCAATTTATTTTTTCTCTTCAATTCGGCCATTTTTAAAACCAACTCTTTTCTTTTAGAAAATAAATCAATTAAATCCCCGGTGATTTTATCTAATTTCTTTCTCAAATTTGTAATTTCCTTTTCCATTTTTTCTAACCCCATTATCCCTCGCAAACTTGCCTACCCGGTTGCACTTCGGGTTTCGTGGGCGACCCGCCGCTGTCTTTTTCTTAAATCTAAAAACAATTTCATCTTTTGTTGCTCACGGTTAAAATGACTATCTATTTTCTCTAAATAATTCCTTTGGGTTTATTTTAAATTGAAGCATTTTCGCTGTATCCCTTCCGCCATCACCGCCTTTTCTTTGCATCGTTATTTTACCAATTCTTAAACTCCCTTTATTTGTAATTTTAACATCGCCGCCACCGAAAAAATTTAAAATATAATTAATATGTTTTAAACGCCATTCGGGGTTTTGATTTTTCCTTTTAAAAACGACTAGCATCCAATCAACGGGAAATTCATCGCTACCCTTCAAAATATCTGAAACAATTAAAATTTTATTTTTGTTGAAGAAGTCTATAATAAATTTTTGAATTTTAATATCCATTTCATCCAAAAACATTCTTCTCGGGTCTCTTAAATTTTCTTTTGTAGGTTTTATCTCTCCGGTAAAAATCTTTAATGTTTCCACAATGTTTTCCGGAATATTCCACATTGCAACATATTTATCAACCCATCGTTTATCTACCTGATTAAAACCCTGACGGTTGCTTACTAATTTAACGGATAAATTCTCTAATGCGATGGCTTCCTTAAAATAAATTGTTATCTGAACTTGAACATCTGTTTTGCGGCTGCCTGTTATAATTATTGCTTTTACTTTTTCAATTTTCTTCAAATCATAACCCATAATTTTAAGCCATTCTTGAGCGTCTTCGTCGTCTTCCCAATGATTAAATTTTTTAACAACATCTTTCTCATTCTTAAATCCTCTCTTTGCTGTTCGGGACCCTAATTTTATTAACTTCTTTTTGGTCATAATTTGATTATTTTAAATTTAGCGTTGTCAAACATATTGCCTTGTTTAATACCAACTTTTTCCTCAATTCTTTTTAGATGTTTTGGGGTTAGTTCTATTCCTACTGAGTTCCTTCCTAAGTCCTTTGCCGCTTTCATTGTTGTTCCACTTCCTAAAAATGGGTCTAATATCCAATCCTCCACATAGGAAAACATTTTTATTAGCCGCGCCGGTAATTCCCAAGGATAGGCAGCGCAATGCACATCTTCAACTCCATTAATATCATTCCAGATAGCATCTCTAAATTTTCTAAAATCCTCCGGTGTGACCTTTGACTTTTCCTTAATTTCCTGCGATACATTTCTTTTACCAGTTTTTCTAAAAATATGAATTGGTTCAACTGCGTTTGAAATCATAAAATTTGTCGGGTAAGGATAACTACCAAAAAGAACCGAACCATCTCTTGATGTTGTCTTTTGCCAATAAATAGTCCCCATAAATCTTAAACTTTTTATATTATTCAACTGTTGCCATGTTAAAAGAGACAAATTAGCCGTAGTCCTTCGTTTCTCGTCTGGTTCAGAATAATAGATGTTGCCAATATTTAGCGCTATTTTGCCGTCTGGCAATAAAACCCTTGTTACTTCCTGCCAAACTCTATTTAATTTTTCTAAATATTGTTTCAGAGTATCATTTCGTCCGATTTGGTTTTTGTGTTCATAATCTCTAACATTCCAATATGGCGGAGAAGTAACCATCAATTGAAAAAAATTATCAGGTAATTTTTTTAAAACCGTTTCAGCATCACCTATGTAAATTTTATGAGTAGTAGATTTCATATACACCTATAAATTTTATACTTTATGTGTTTTATTAAATCTTTCTCATCGTATCCTTGATGATAAAACAATCCCGAGGGGTCAGACCCCTGTTAGCTTCTTAAAATCGTTTAGGGTTAGTTGACCCGGGGCGGTTTTTTCTTTTTTGTTTAGACAGCAATAAGTAAGATAATTTCCCTCAAAAGCGCTTTTGAGCCTTATCTTCTTTCCTCTTTCACCCAAGGCAATTCCGACAATATCTTTGCCCTCTCTTTTTGTTTCTTTTATGATTTTTAAAATATCTTGATTTGTTTTTTCACTTCTTGAAAAAACAGCTAACTTTATGATATCGGGCTTCAAACTCGCAATTCTTTTTTTAATTCCTCTCAATCCTTCAAGGGTCTCAGTTCCTTTTAAATTGTGAAAACTCAAAATTATTTTTATCTTTGAGTTCCCTTTCAATTTTAAGACATTTTTTCCCAATTTTTCCAAAAATTTTAATTCAATATCAACGTATTCAAAATTTAACTCTATTGCCTTTTCAATAAGTTTTAATTTTTTCTCAAAAGAAAAATTGTATTTCCCTCCTTCTTCCTTACTCCTCAAAGTAAAAATAACCGGGATTTTCAAGGCATTGGAAATTTTTTTTAATTTTAACAAATCGTTCACCGAAATTTTAGGGTAAGAATCCGCTCTCAACTCAATAACGTCCGCTCCTTCCAATTTAGCAATTTTTATTTTCTCTTTCAATTGAGCAAAGTTTCTATTAACAAAGATTGAAACTACAATTCTAAATTTTTTTTTCATTAGACCCGTTCTTTATAGTTTTTCTACTGCCCGGAGTTTAGCGCTATCTGCTTTTGGATTTTTTTCAATTTCTGACGGACTAGCCATAATCGGTTTTTTTGTCAACAACCTCACTAACGGTTTTTTATTTTCTTTTGACAGTGACATTTCTTTAAAGGTTCTTTTAACGATTCTATCTTCAAGGGAATGAAAAGATATAATTACCAACCTGCCGCCTTTTTTTAGAATATCTACGGCTTTAGGAATTACCTCTTCTAATGCCGGCAATTCTTGGTTTACCTCCATTCTAATTGCCCGAAAAACTTTACTCGCATAATGACCTTTTCTGCTAAAGCGGTATTTTGGCGGCGTTGATTCCCGAATGACCCCTAATAAATCGCCGGTTGTTTTTATGGGTTTTATTTTCCTTTTTAAAACTATTCGTTTGGCAATTTTTTTGGCGTATGGTTCTTCACCCAGTTTATACAAAATTTCTCTTATTTTTTCTTCCGGGTACTCATTAACAACGTCATAAGCGGTCAGTTTCTGAGAAAAGTCCATTCTCATATCTAAGGGCGTATTGAACTTTTCGCTAAAACTAAAACCTCTTTCCGGACTTTTTAGTTGCTCGGTTGAAACACCCAGGTCAAACAAAATGCCATCTACCTCTTTAATGCTAAATTGCAAAATAATTTGAGCTAAGTTTCTAAAATTGTCAGGGATATAAGAAATTCTGTCTCCGTATTTGTCTAACTTTGCCTTAGCTTTTTTGAGCGCCTCCACATCTTGGTCTATGCCAAAAATTTTACCATTTTTGCCAAAATGAGAGGCAATGAGTGATGCGTGCCCTCCCCCGCCTAAGGTGGCATCAATATAAATACCATCTTTTTGGGGGCAAAGATACTTAATCACTTCCTCGGGAAGGACAGGAATGTGTTCAATTAAAATTTTAACCACTTTCGTGATTTTTTGTTTCGGAAAAAAATCCACTGCCATGTTTTTTATAAAGGCATCAGCGCTTTTAATGCTTCTAATATAAAATATTTTACTTCCAGCCCTGGCCGACAATCCGCCAGGCAACTTGTTCTTGCGGCATTTGTACAGGTCCTTGGGGCGTTTGTTGAACAACGTTTATTTGTTGACGACGATATTCTAAAGAAAGTTCAAAACAATTAGATAATTGAATGCTTTCAATAAAGGCAATTTTATAATCTTTTCTGGTTTGAGAAACGTTCATCCCCAACTCATTCTCCGGATTCCAAATTTTACCGAGTTCCATTTCTTTTGCGTATTCTTCATATAAGTCCGTCATTGCTTTTGATAAATTTTCATCAGCGTTTATAACGGTCATCAGCCCTAAGTCCTCTTTGGCTTCTTTTCTGCCGATAAAATACTGGTGCGAATAAAGTTTTTCCGTAAAGTAATCAACAATCTTTTCAATTTCTTCCTCGCTCATTGGCGTCTTGTGGCTTTTCAAAAGACGCTTTGCCAATATGCGAATTAAATTGTGAGTCCGGTTAACGTTGCCCAGAGCCAAAGGATGAATTTGCGGATTCGCCTCAACGAATTTATTGAAAATTTTTGCGAGTTCCTCGTCGTTTTTGATGCCGAATTTGTTTTTAGCCAAATCAAAATACGCCATCACGTCTTCAACGCTTATGGCAATTTTATTCTGCGGATTTTTTGGGTCCTGAGGGTTAAAAATATTGGCGGTTGAGGGGTCAATCGGCGAAAGCTCCGAAAGGTCGCTCATGACAATTTCATCAGCTCCCAAGGCAATCATTGTGGCGGCGCTGTGCGCCTTATACGGAGCCAAAACCGAAAACTTACCGCAGTATTCGCGGAGCATTGAAACCAGCCGCCAGGGCACCATTGTGTCTCCGCCTGTACTATATAATAACAAATCAATTTTCTCTGTTTTTCCTATCCCTCGTAACTGTTTACTTATTACTGGAATAATATCCATTGCCACCCGGGCATTTACCGGCCCTTGCCGGTCGCTTGTTAAATAAGTAATAACCCGCGATTTTCGCACCCCTTCAATTTGTTGTATAAGTTGTTTTTTGTCCATATTTTTATATTATACTTTTTAAATAATCCAGCAATGCCTTTCGCATTGCTACGATTGGGGCTTTTCTTTTCGTGTAATAAAAGAACTGGGCGGCGCCTTGCTCCAAAAACATTTCAATCCCGGGTATAGTTTTAGCTCCCATTTTTTCAGCTTCTCTCAGTATTTTTGTTTTATAAGGAATATAAACCGCGTCCATTACGATTTGGTTTCGCGAAAAAATTTCTTTTGGAACCGGAGAGATATTTTCGTACGGCTTCATACCCAAAGGCGTGGCATTGATAATGATGTCAAAATGTTTTAATTCGTTTAGCTCGTCAAATCCGCCAAATTCGCAGTTAAATTTTTTTGCCAGCCATTTTGCCTGTCTTATATTTTTATTGAAAATTTTTATACTCCCCCTCTTTTTCTTTAATCCATAAATAGTTGCCCGAGCCGCTCCTCCAGCTCCGATTATTCCTATTTTCTTTCCTTTGATTTTGGTTATTTTTGCGAGTGGTTTTAAAGCGCCGAGCCAATCGGTATTGTATCCCTTTAAAATTCCATCATCATTAACAACCGTATTTACGGCTCCAATCTCCCTTGCCGTTTTATCTATTTTGTCCAAATACTTGAGCACCTCCAGTTTGTGAGGCATAGTACAAGTCAAACCCCTGAACCCCATTACTTTTACTGCTTTAACAGCATATTTAACATCCTTTAATTTTACCCTGGCCGCCAGAAAAACAAACTGGTCATCAATTCCTAAAGCCCTGTAGCCAGCGTTATGCATCAGGGGCGAAAGGGAATGTTCAATCGGGTCGCCAATTACTAAGCAAATTTTTGTCTTAGATGATGAAATCATTTTCATTATTATGCTTGTAAATCCCGAGTATATCCGAGAGAATAGCGCTCGCGGTTTCTATTGGCCCTGCTCCTTTGCCGAGAATAGTGATATTACCAGCCAAATCCGTTTTTATAGTTACAACGTTCAGTGTGCCCCTGACATTCAGGGGGTTGTCTTTTGGAACTAACCGTGGCGCAACTTTAAGACATCCTCCCTTGTTTACTTCTCCGAGCAACTTTATCGCATAACCTGCCTCATCAGCCATTTCTAACGCCTCTGATGTTATATCTTTAATACCTGTTATTTGGACATCCTTATAACTAACATCCCTGTCAAAAACTGAATTAGCTAAAATTACGAGTTTAACAGCAGTGTCTATTCCCTCAACATCTTTTGAAGGATCCGACTCTGCTATGCCGAGCTCCTGCGCTTCTTTTAACACATGCTCATAAGGCAACCCTTGTTCTGCCATTCTCGTTAAAATATAGTTGCAAGTGCCATTCAAGATACCTTTTATGGATATGATACCATTGCTGGCGAGATTATCCTTTACCAATGAGATTATTGGCAAAGAACCGCCCACCGTAGCCCCAAATCTTATTTCCTTTCCTCTTTCCGCTGCGAGATCCATCAACCTTTTATACTCTAACGCTAAAGGACCTTTATTGGAGGTTACCACGTGTCTATTGGATTCCAAGGCGGCAATTATATGCGTTAATCCGGGCTCTCCATTTTCAATATTCGTTGGCGTCGCCTCAACCATAACCTCGTGCTCAATTTCTTTTATTATATTCAGGTCTCTCGTCTTTTCTATCTTTTCCCCTGTCTTGAATTTCCTGATATCTTCTTCACTCAATCCGTTCTTATTTATAATAACACCCTTCAAATCCGCTATGCCGACAATTTTTAGAACAAGCCCCTGCTTTTTCGCTATATTCTCCTTTTTACGGCTTATCACCTCTGCCACGCCGCCGCCTATATTTCCAAATCCGATTATTAAAATTCTTATAATTTTTGTTTTCATTTCAAGTTTTTATTTCGTTCCGAAATAAAGAATAGGATTCAATTAAATGGACGATATAACGAGAATGCCTTTTTTCTTGGCTATCTCTTTTAATATATCCAAAGCTTTTTTAAGTTCCTCTTTGGCTATGGCGCTGAGCGTAAACAGAGCAGAGGATTTCTTTTCTATGCCAGGCATAGAAAGGGAAAGTTCTACAACTTCAGCAAACCCAGTGCTGTCCACACTATTTATTGTATCCCCTATATCGGTATGCACTATATGACCTATCAACAAAACAACCATTGATTCCTTTAGCCGCTCTTTTCCTACTCGCGCCACATTCACATCTCCTTCTTTTAGTCGCTCTACTAATCTAGCCAATTTAGATTCCTCAATCTCAAATACAATTTGAACGGGAATTCTTCCTGAAGGCGTCTTTTTATCCCTTTGATGCAGCACGGTTTTTATATTGCCTCCAAAATCCGATATGGGCTTTAAGGCAAGGATTAACTGGCCTGGAATGTCCTTTAGCTCAATATCTAATGATATTTTCATGTTTTAAAATTTTAAAAATTTTTCTTAGAGATTCCTCTGGTTCTTGGTTTGAGGTATCTAAAATAACATCTGCTCTTTTTTTATAAAAGAGCAATCTATGGCGATAAATTTTAATATTTTCTTCAATCTCATTTTTGTTTTTTGTTAAAGACGGCCGCCATTTTTTATTGTAATTTTCAGATTCGCCTTTTTTTAATCTTTCTCTTAAAACTTTTTCATTTACTTTCAAAAAGATTATCAATTTTCCCGGAATGTCTTTTACTAAATTGTAATTATATTCGCCAAAAGTAAGTCCTTTTGACCCCGTTAGAGAAATTTTCTCTAACGGGGTTGAAAATTCAATGTCATTAACAAATAATCCGCCGCCGGTGGCAACGACAATATTTTCTTTCTTTATTATATCCTTCAAAACTTCACTTTCCAATTGGCGGAAACCATACCAATCCTTTCCCTGTTTTGTTATTTCAGCAATTGATTTTCCAGCCCGCTTGACTATCAACTTATCCATTTCAATTAACTCAAAATCCAATTTCTCTGCCAGCAGTTTTGCCAAAGCCGTTTTTCCCGCCCCCCTAAATCCAGTTAAGAAAATTTTTGTTTTCATTTGGTTGATTAAGAGCCGTATTTGAATTATAATCTAAAAACAATCAAAATCAAGTTCGTATAATAAGGGTCGATATTATGCCATTACTTCGCATAATAACGAGTTATGCAAAATCGCTCACGCGATTTTGCATAACGGCTCGCGGTCCCCGCTGTTCTGCTCGTCGCGTTCGCGACTTCGCATAGCCACGAGCCGTTAGCTGAAATATTCCTTTTCTTTCCTGGGCTATCGCCCAATTGTTTTAAAAAATTTTCAAATTTCTTTTTCTTTAATTTTAGAGGGGAATATGGAGTTTTCTCCGCTCCGCTACGAAAACGATTTATTAAATGCTTAT
>JAHIOY010000061.1 GCA_018894495.1 Patescibacteria group bacterium | reverse complement strand
TTTATCTTATCTTGCCATGGCTCTGGCTGTCTTAATGCTCGTTATTGCCGGTTTTATTTTTCTGACCGCCGGCGGCGAGCCGCAGAAAGTGAACACGGCAAAAACATTAATTCTTTATACCCTCATTGCTTTGCTCATTATAATTTTAGCCAAGGCAATAGGTTCGGTGGTAGAATACGCTACCAGATGAAACGTTCGGAATGACCGAGGTTTGACCTCGGTCATTTCCAAATTTTACAGAATATCTATAAGTGTAAGAGCGGGCGAGCGGAATCGAACCGCCGTCTTCTTCTTGGAAGGAAGAAATTTTACCATTAAACCACACCCGCATCAATTTTGTCGGGGTGCTGGGAGTTGAACCCAGGCCGCATGCTCCCAAAGCATACATACTACCGCTATACGACACCCCGCTAAACTTTATTTATCACTTTGTTTTCTTTTAGTCAATTTGGTATAATTGATTAGTGGAGCTAAAACCAATATATAAAGAGTTAAATATCTTCTCTCAATGCAAAAGATACGGGCTTCCTCTTTGGCAATGCCCCCAATTTCTTTTTGTGGTAATGGGCATATTTACAATCGCCACCATTTTTACCAGTTATGCTCTCGGCGCAAGATACATCTCTGACCCTCAAATTGTTATTTTGCTCGTTTTTTTAATAACCGCGGTATTGTTTATCATTTCTTTTATTATCACCCAAAGTTTTGAACGGCTGGCCGAAGCAAGCAGAATGAAGTCGGAATTTATAAACATCATCTCCCATCAATTGCGCTCTCCCCTGACAAATTTAAGATGGGCGGTTGATTTATTAATTTCAGGGGATTTAGGTAATATTGAAGAAAAACAGTTGGAATTTTTTAAGATTTTAAAAGAAAACGGCAGCCGTATGGAAGAACTAATTTCCGATTTATTAATCATTTCCAGGATGGAAACCGAAAAGACAGCGCCCCAAAAAACCGAGTTTTCTTTAGAGGATTTGGTCAACGAATTAATTTCCAAAGCCCGAGCCTTTGCCATGTCCTATAATGTTGAAATAAAAGTTGAGACGGCTCGCAATTTACCAATGCTCTTTGGAGACGTCTCTCAAATTGAATTGGTTATTGAAAATCTTTTAGATAATGCCATTAAATATATTCACCCCCACACCTATTCCGTAGGTGTGGGGGTTCACCCGGTTGGAGATATTGTCTCTAATGGGGTAAAGAGGGACGGCGAAATTAAAATAAGTATTTTTAAAAAAGACAAAAATATTTATTTTGAAATCAAAGACAACGGCCTGGGCATTCCCAAAGAAGACCAAAAGTATATTTTTCAAAAATTTTTCCGTTCAGAAAACGCGAGAAGAGCCCAAACCCAGGGTTCCGGCCTCGGCTTGTTCATCTGCAAGTCCACCATTGAGAATAACGGAGGAAAAATCGGCTTTAAGTCCAAAGAAAATAAAGGGTCGACATTTTGGTTTACTTTACCACTACGAAATTACTAATCATTACTAATATACTGATCCTACGAAATTACGAATTTTTACTAATATACGAATACGATAAAAAATAATTATTCGTAAATTCGTAGTGATTCGTAAATTCGTAGTGATTAGTAAATTCGTAGGAGCGGTATGAAAACAATATTGTTTATAGAAGATGAATCAGCCCTGCAAAGAACGTTTGGAGAGTTTTTAACAAAGGCGAATTATGACATAATCTCGGCTTTGGATGGAGAGGTAGGGCTAAAATTGGCTAATCCGCCAGCTGGCGGAAAAAAACCAGATTTAATTTTGCTTGACCTCGTCCTGCCAAAGATTAATGGCTTTGATGTTTTAATGGCTCTGAAGGAAGACAGAGAAACAAAGAATATACCGGTTATTGTTTTGACAAATTTGGAAGGAATTGAAGACGTGAACAAAGCCATTGAATTGGGAGCGACGACTTACTTAGTAAAGGTAAAATACAGTCCGGAGGAAGTGGTGAAAAAAATAGAAAAAGTATTAATCAACGAATAACGAATTTAATACGAATAAACAAATCAGCGAAAAACGAATCTCTTACGAATATACGAATTCGTAAATTCGTAACATAATTCGATATTCGTTGATTTAGTAGATTCGTAACTGATTTCGATATTCGATGATTTATGAGGGTTGAACCGCAACAATTAAAGGCCTTTTTATTGGACGCCGGTTTAGTTAGTGAAAAACAATTTGACGATTGTTTTAAAAAAGCGGAAAAAACCAAACAAAGGGTTGGCGATGTTTTGGTTTCCGAGGGATTAATCGCCCAAGAAACCTTACTTAAATTGGAAGCATATATTTTGGGAATTCCCTTTGTTAATTTGGAAAAAGAAATCGTTTCGCCCGAGGTCTTAAAAATTATACCCGAACCCATTGCCAGGTCCCATAATATAATCGCTTTCAGAAAAAAGGGGCAGGATTTAGAAGTGGCCATGCTTGACCCGGAGGACTTAAGAACTGTTGAATTCATCAAAAAAAAAGAACCTAGTTTGAAAATCCTGCCGCGCTTAACCACCCTTGAATCAATAAAAACCGTTTTGCGCCAGTACGCTAAGACCCTAGAAGCGGAATTTGGAGAAATAATCAAAACCGAAGCAAAAGGAATAAAGCAAATTAAGGAAGAAGAAATTGTTGAGGAAAAAGAGGAATTGAGAAAGGCAGCCGAAGAACTGCCGATAATTAAAATTGTTGATACCCTTTTAAGACACGCCATTTTGCAAAGGGCTTCTGACATTCATATTGAGCCCCTGGAAAAAGAGGTAATTGTCCGTTATAGAATTGATGGAATTCTGCACGACGCTATGACCCTGCCCAAAATAGTAAGTTCTGGAATAGTGGCTCGGCTGAAGGTTCTTTCTAATTTAAAATTAGATGAACATCGTCTTCCACAAGACGGCCGTTTTAAGGTTGAAACCGAAGAATACAAATATTCTATTCGGGTCTCAATACTGCCAATTTTTGATGGAGAAAAAATCGTAATGCGTCTATTGCCGGAAACCGCTAAGGCATTGACTTTGGAGGGTCTGGGTTTATTCGGTCAGGCATTGGAAAAAATTCAAGATAATCTAAGAAAACCGGTGGGATTGATTTTAATTACCGGGCCCACCGGCTGCGGAAAAACCACCAGCTTATACGCCATGATGGAAATTTTAAATACCCCGGAAGTGAATATCTCCACGGTTGAAGACCCGGTTGAATACCGAATGCCCAGAATAAGTCAAACCCAGGTCAACCCAAAAATTGGATTAACTTTTGCTTCCGGTCTCCGTTCCTTGCTTAGACAGGACCCGGATATTCTTATGGTCGGGGAAATCAGAGACAATGAAACTACCTCTCTGGCTATAAATGCCTCGTTGACCGGCCACTTGGTTTTATCTACTCTCCACACCAATAATGCAGCCGGCGCCATACCGCGTCTGATTGATATGAAAGCCGAGCCCTTTCTAATTTCCTCAACTCTCAACGTTATTATTGCCCAAAGATTGGTCAGGCGGCTTTGTCGGGAAAAAGAAAAATACAATTTGAAGGACTTGGAATTAAAGAATTTGGCCAAATATTGCGATTTAAAACGAGTGGAAAAGATTTTAGAAGAGGAAAAAATAATAAAAAAGAGTCAGACCCTCAGGGATGTCATATTTTTCAAGCCAAAACCAACCAAGGAATGCTTGGAGGGATACAGCAGGCGAATTGGAATTTACGAAGTTCTGTCGGTTACCGAATCAATCAAAGAAATGATAGTCAAACAAGCAACCTCTGACCAAATTGAAAATCAGGCAATAAAAGAAGGAATGAGAACAATGGTTGAAGACGGCTTTGTCAAAGCCGCCCAAGGCCTAACTTCACTTGAAGAGGTCTTGCGGGTAATTACTGAATAAATTTTTTAAGGTCTCATTTCTGGGATTTTAATTCCCTCGCCTTCAGGCGAAGGCTTTAGCACCGACAGATTATTTATCATTTGTTAAGATATAGTTATGAGATTAACCTATCAAGCAAAACTATACTTAACTAAACAACAAGAGCGAAAACTTCTTGAAATGTTTTATAATGCCAGAATGCTTTATAATGAAATGCTGGAAACGAAAATAAATGCTTATAAGAAAGAGAAGAAAAATGTTTCAAGATTTGATTTACAAAAACAATTCAAAACAAAGTATAAAGAACTTCCAGCCTCGGTTAATCAAATGATGGCTTATCGGGTTAATGTTGCATATGATAAATTTTTCAATAAATTAGGGAAATTTCCTCGTTTCAAATCAGTTAATCGTTTTAGAAGTATTGAACTTCGGCAGTATGAGATAGATTATCGGATTGTCAATAATAAACTGAAAGTCTGGAAACAAATCGGTAATATCAAGATGAGAGGATTTAGAAAAACAGATAATTTTTCAATGGGTAGAATAGTTAAACGAGCAAGTGGGTGGTATTTACAATATGGGACAGAAATCACAGTAAAGAAGCCCATTAAGAGAATAAAATCAGCTGTTGGAATTGATGTCGGATTAAAATCATTTTTGATTGATAGCAACGGGAATGAAGAAAAACCGCCAAAGTTTTTTAGAAAATCAGAATATCTAATCCGGAAAAGACAAAGAAAGGTTAGTAAGGCAGTAAAGGGTAGTGAGCGGAAAAAAAAGAAAATCAAGATACTTGCCAAAACACACGAATATATTGCTAATCAAAGAAAAGACTGGTTGCATAAATTATCAACGAAATATGTTGACAAATACGACTTGATAGCAGTTGAGAAATTAAACATTAAGGGAATGTTGAAAAATCACCATTTAGCAAAAAGTATTCAGGATAGCGCGTGGGATACATTTACAAATATACTTGCCTACAAGACGCAAATTCTTGGGCGGCATTTTGTAGAAGTAAATCCTCGTTGTACTTCGCAAAAGTGTTCGGGGTGCGGTGAAATCGTGCCAAAATCATTGTCAGTCAGGACGCATATTTGTCCTTATTGTAATTTGATAGTCGGCAGGGACGAAAACGCCGCTAAAAACATATTAAAAATTGCTCTGGAACAGGGCTTCGGCGAGGGCAGGACTT
>JAHIOY010000060.1 GCA_018894495.1 Patescibacteria group bacterium | reverse complement strand
CCTCGCATTTTTTACCGATTAAACATAAATCCTCTATTCTCACCCCGCCAAAATTTTTATAATAAAGCCCGGGCTCAATTGTGATTACCATTCCTTGTTTAAAGACACCCTCTGTGGAGGGTCCAAGTGGTGGAAATTCATGAGCGTCAATTCCCACGCCGTGACCCAAGTTATGGATAAAGTTTTTTTCTTCTTTGTGTTTTTTAAAATTTAAAACCGCATCTTGGTAGAGTTTTTTGATAGGGTAGCCCGGTTTACAATTTTTAATCGCCATTTTTTGCGTCTCTAAAACAAGGTTATAAATTTTTTTAAATCTTTGAGGCGCCTTGCCGACAAATATTGTCCGGGTTAAGTCGGAACAATATCCTTTATATTTTGCTCCCATATCAATTAATAAAATCTCTCCCTTTTTAATTTTTTTATTAGAAGCCCAATGGTGGGGCTCGGCGCTCCCTTTGCCGCTGGCAATAATAGGCAAAAAAGCTGGGCCCTCGGCGCCCAAGTCCTCCATTATTTCAATTAGTTTCCTTTGAATAAATTTTTCGCTTAAACCGGGTTTAATTATTTTTAAAGTCGTATAAAATGTTTTGTCTGCGATTTCAACCGCCTTTTTAATCAAGCCTATTTCCTCTTTATCTTTGATTTTCCTTAAATCCTCGCAAAATCCAGAAATTGGAAAAAGTTTTCCAGAACTTAAATTTCTACTCAAGTTTTCATACTCCCCATATTTTAAATCATTTTTTTCAAAACCAATCCTTTTATAATTCTTTAATCCCTCAATTGCTTTATCAAATAAACCGCCTCTTTCTTTGGTCGCCGAAAAATTAGCGGTTTTCCTTTTTACCTCCAAAGAATACATTTCAGGAACGATTATTTTCCAGCCGTCTCTTGAAATGTTCAGTAAAAATTCTCTCTCTTTTAACTCTCCCCTCAGGCCGGTCAAATAAAAAATATTTGAAGGATTGCTCACTAAAAATGCGTCTAAATTTTCTTTTTTTAACTTTTCTTGAATTTTCTCAAGTCGTTTTTCTTCCATAAAAATAGCAATAACACAATTTCTACGGTCGTAGAAGTTGTGTTATTTTAGGTTTTTTGATTTAATTTTCTAAATTCTTCTTTTACTGCTTTTCTGTCGTCCCAGGGTATTCTTTTGCCTTTAGCTAAACAAATAGACGGCTCACAGCCCTTTCCGGTAATAATCACTATGTCGCCTTTCTTTGCCAAGGTCAGAGCTTTTCTTATCGCTTCTCGCCTGTCTAAAATTTTCTCATATTTTAGAATTTGGAATTTAGAATTTGGAATTTGCGAAAATCCGCTTTCTATATCTTCCATAATTTTAAGCGGATTTTCGTCATAGGGATCTTCGTTTGTCAGGATAGCTTCATCGCAATATTTAGCCGCAATTTCTCCCAAAACCGGCCTCTTCCACTTATCTCTACCACCGCCACAAGAACCAAGCACGCATATTAGTTTAGGTTTTTGAAATTTAGAATTTCGGATTTGTCCCTCTGGGATCCCGTAGGATCCCAACGGGATCCGAGTGGATTTGAATCCCGCTTTCGGCGGGGGAAAATTGAAAATTCCAGAAAGTGTTTCGTATACTTTCTGGAGAGCGTTTGGCGTGAAAGCATAATCCACAAAGACCTTAAATGGTTCGGAAATAACCAATTCCATTCTCCCCGGAATTCCCTCTATTCTTTCTACGGCCGATTTACAAATTTTTGAATCAATCCCCCGAGAAATTCCGACAGAAATCGCGGCCAAAGCATTATAAACATTAAATTCTCCTAATAATGGGATTTGGAATAAGGAATTATGAATTAAGAATGAGATTTTATCTTTTTCCACCTTAATATTTTCTGCTTTAATGAATTTTATTTCCCTAATTCCTAATTCCTGCTTCCTAATTCCATATCCAAATTTTTCTTTGGCCGGAAACTGCAAAAAGTATTCTGCATTATTATCATCTAAATTGATAATATGAACTCTCTTTGTTGCCTCAAATAATTTTCCCTTGGCTTTTTTATAATTTTCAAAACCTTTATGCGCCTCAATGTGTTCTGGCGCGAGATTTGTTAAAACCGCCGCTTCAAAATCAATGAATCTATGGCGATATTGTTTTATTCCTTCCGAGGTGACTTCCAAAACCGCGTACTGACAGTGAGCATCTGCCGCCTGCCTCAAAAATCTCTGAATAAAAAAGCGGCCGGGCATTGTCATTCTTAGTTCATTTGGTAGTTCTTTTCCTCCGATTTTAAATTTAATTGAATTCAAAACAGCTACTTTATAGTCCGCTTCTTCTAAGATTTTGGCAATCATTTCAACGACGGTTGTTTTTCCGTTTGTCCCGGTAACCCCGATTACTTTTAATTTTTGCGAAGGGAAGCGATAAATTATTGTTCCCAAAAATGCCAATGAAAAATGATACCAATTGATTATAAATAGGGGAATGATTTTTTTAAAGAATTTCATCATAATCCAATTTTAGCCGATTTTGAGAAATTATCAAAACAGCGGAGAGTTTTCTCCGCCATCAATTTAGCAAAATTCAGAAACGTCCCCAATTTCCTCTTTCTTCTAAAATTGATTCTTTCTTTATTTCGTTAAAACAGACAAAAAACTTCTCAAAGAAATTATCTCTTCCAAGTATATTGACGCTAACTGGTAATTCCCAAGAAAAAGCTATCTTACAAGGAAATTTAATTCCATCTATTGCCAATTCAACTTGATGAATATAGGCGATAATCCTCCCTCCGATGCCAAGAAGTTCTATTTTCTCTCCTTCCTCAACTTTAATGCCCAAATATTCTGCTATTGAATCTTGAAATAGAGAAATATTCGCTCCTGAATCAAGCAATGCTTCGGTGAGCAACTTCTTCTTTTTATAAACTAAAACGATAGGAATAAGAGGATAGGTTTTGCCTTCCTTTCTTTGGTAAGGGAATTTCATTGATGAATTATCCAAATTAAAATATAATAACCTTCTTCTTTGCGGGGAACTTTTTTCACCAGAGGGAGTTCTTTAATTCCTCTTTCTTTAATTTTCCTCATCACTTCTCTAACCGATTCACCGCTGGCAACAATTTTACCCTTTACCACCGCTATCCATTTGCCACTATATCTTTTCAATTTCTTTTCATCTTCAATTTTTATTTTTTTATTTGGCATATTTTTTTAGATTATACCATTGATTTTCAGAATTGAAAAATCCAGAAACGTCCAGAATTTACGTCTTTTGTAAATTTATGGAAAATTGGACCTGTCCCTATTTTCCCTAAATTTTAAAGGTACAGATATGAAATTTCTAAATTGCCTTGACATGCTTTAATCAACCTAAGGGCATTGATTATTTTTAAAAAAATAGAGGAATAATTTGGAAGATAATGGAAAGGGCGATTAAAAGAATAATCATTATTTCCAAAAACTCCAACCGTAAAGAGTTAACCTGACCAGAAAGCATTTCGTAAAGCCGTCTGGCATCGGCCAGACGGTCCTTTAAATTTTTTTGAAAAGAGTCAATATTAAGCCGCTTTACTGCCGCTCCATAAATACGGGAAAGATATTCATCCCCGGTCAGCCGCAGAAAACTATTCAGCCGCTTTTCCTGCTCGCTAAAGTCAAGATAAAGATTAGAAAGCTTTCTTGTGGCAGATGTAATTTGATATAGCCCGACCAAGGCTTTGCGATAGGGAAGTCGCGTCAATTCGTAAAATTCATCAAGCTGCTTGTCTAAAGTATTTTCGTAATAACGAAGTTCGGTCAATTGTAAATTGGCATACTCTAAAACCCCCCAAACGTCTTCTTGGGGCAGGGTATCAATTGTCACCGCCCTATCCCAATCAATCACGGTCAAGTCATCAGGAGTGTAACTGAATTGATATCTCCGGGCTTCTCTTTCCTCGGATTTTGAAAGGGGTAGGGACTCGTCTCTTAAAAATTGAGCTATTGACCTTTGCAGCCAGATTTGCCGAGGTCCGACCTCGGCAAACTTTTCCTGAATCCATAAAATGCTGTAGTCCTCAATAAATTGAATCCTAATAGAAATTTTTAATTCTTTTTCCAAAAGTTTTTTAGTGTATTCCAGCAGGGTCTCTGTTTTCTTGTCAAAAATAGGGTTATTGATGATTTCCCGCGATTCTTTAAAACAAGCAAAATGATCCGGGGGTTCAAAGAAAATTTCGTAGCGAATAGTTGCCAAACCTAGAGAATAAAACTTAATCATTGTGTCAACCCAGAGATTAAATTTTTTTAAAAACCACTTTCGAACTTTCATTTCTACGGGCGGGGTGGCGAAATTCAAATAGACCGGCGCAAAATATCTTCTGCCTAACGGTTTGATTTTTAACCTCTTTAGCCGCCCCCTCAATTGGCTTATATCCAATTCATCGCAAATATCAATAATTCTATATATAAAAACTTTAGCCAGCATGTTGTCTTATTATATCATATTTAACTTGCTAAAAAAATTAAGATAAGGTATAATTAAAAATATCGCTCTATCATTTTTGATTTTCAAGTTTCTAGAAAACTTTCGTTTTCTAGACAATGATATTTAATTTTAGCGATAGCGCTTATGCCAATTACCAAGTCAGCCAAAAAAGCTCTGAGGCAGAGTTTTAGAAGAAAGGCGAAGAATCTAATTTATAAGAATAAAATTAAAAACCTCGTAAAAGAGGTGAAGAGTTTAGTTTCTCAAAAGAAAATTGAAGAAGCAAATAAAATTTTGCCGAATGTTTATAAATTTCTAGATAAGGCAGCGAAAATAGGATTAATTAAAAAGAATATGGCCAGCCGGAAAAAATCAAGAATAACCAAGCTTATAATTTCTAAATCCTAATTTCTAATGTCTAATAAAATGTCAAATGTCAAATCAATGTCAAATGTCAAATCAAATCCCAATTCCCAAACTTTATAAGTTTAAAGTTCATTGTCTCGAAAACGAAAGTTTTCGAGAAACTTGAAATGCAAAGTTCAAAATTACAGTTAAAAGTTCAAAGTTTTTGAATTTAAATTTCATAACTTTTAACTTTTAACTTTGTTCTGGTTGGTCATTAGATATTGGGATTTGATTAGAATAATTAGAAATTAGGTTAATTAGTCATTTTAAGATCAGATTCCCGCGATTAACATATTTAGGGCGAGCGCCGGCTCTATTCTGCCGGTTTTAACGTCTAAATCTATTTCAAAAAGTTTTTGATAAATTTTTTTTAGTTCCTCTAATTCAAACTTCTGGGACTGCTCAATGGCCTTTTTTACAACAAAAGGATGAAGTTGGCTTGCTTTTAAAATTGCATAATAAGACGGGTACTTCTGACCGAGCGATTTGACCATCAATAAATTCCGAAATTGGTAATTAATCATTGAAAAAAGGTAGAGAGGGTGAGCGCCTTTCTCTAAATGCTGGTGAATTAATTTTAATGCTTCTTTTTTATTTTTTGAAGCTATCGCCTCAATGGTTTTGAAAATATCCGTTTCAATTTTTGGCTTAACTAAAATTTCAACATCCTTTCTTTGAATTTCTTTTCCCTTGCCCGCCGTAGCTTTAGCGAAGGCGGGTCCATTTTTGTAATTAACCAATTTTTTAATCTCCTCTGACATTTGCCAAAGTTCCTGCCCGACAAATTCAATCAATTTATTCAGGGCCTGCGGTTCAATTTTCGCGCCGTAATTTTTAAATTCTTTTATTACCCAGTTTTTTAATTTTTCCCCGTCTAAAAATTGAAATTCCTGCGACTTAGCGTTTTTTTTAAGAAAGTTAAATAGGGCGTTTTTTTTAACTTTTCCTTCCTCGTAAAACAAAATTGTGTCGTCGTTTTTTTTAAAAAAGGACTCCGAAGCTTTTAAATTTTTTAATAATTTTTCTCCAAATTCCGGGTTAGAAAAAGCGTTTTTTAAAATTAATAATTTCTTTTCTTTAAATATAGGGACTTGCTGGATTTCATCTTTTAAAACATTAAAGCTGACATCTTTGAAGTCAAAGTATTTTAAATTCAATCCGCCTTTGCGGATTTTTTGGTAACGCTCAACGAGTTCATTTAATTTCCGTTTTGACCTATAAGTATCCTGTCCGTAAAGAAAAATAATCATATTTTATAGGGGTCTGGCATCTGAAGGAAAAATAGGATTGACCTCATTTTTTTCTACTTATAAATATCTTTACGATGGTCAATTTCAAAGAAAATTGCAGTTTCTATATGCGGTTGAAGTCATCTGTTTTAATTATTCTCATAGAGAAACAGGGGGATATTTTTTAATTGCTTTTTGATAAGAACGTCTAATACGATCTGGATGAGTATACTCTTCTAATTCTTCTTGCGGCAAAAGCAATCTGACCTCGTTTCTTAATAAACGAAGTTCTTCAAAAATAGCTTCTATTATTTTAGAAGGCATTTTAATTGTATCTGATTTAATTTTTACTTGTGTTGTTTGCGCCATATGTTTTTTTATATTTTATCTTATCACAATCCCCGAAGGAAGGCAAGGTTTCCTACGGGGCAGGCCCGCCTGCATCGCTTGATGCGAAGCATCTGCGGGCAGGCAAAAATCAAAAGTCAAATTAAATGGCCGAATTATCAGTTTTTTCTTGAATTCTTCGTTATTCATAAACTTTTAACTTTACACTTTAATCTCGAACTTTGCACTTTTAACTTTTAACTTTTCCGGGGTCAGGTCTCTGTCGGTTTTTTTAATGATTAACTAATCAACCTAAGGGCGTTGGTTATCTGATTGGACATTTATAATCCTAGCATTTCTCTTAAAATGTAATCTATTTTTCTCTGAGTTTGTTTGTTGATTTTGCCAATAATTTTTAAAATTCTTGTTTTATCAATCGCCCTGATATGGAAAATTAAAACCACTGATTTTTGTTCGAGGTTGTTTTGTTTATCCGGTAAAATTGCCAAAGTATAGGGAAATCTTAATGCTTCTAAATTAGAGGTAAGGGGAACAACGACAATGATTCCGGTTTTGGTATCAGAAATTAAAATAGCAGGGCGCTCGCCAAATTGCTCATGCCCTACTTCTACTGCTAAATTCACAATACAGACATCTCCTTTCTTCATATCTTTTTCTCAAATTTCATCAAATCTATCTCACTGGTCTTTTCCCAAATCTCTAATTCTTTTTTTAGTTCCATTCTTTTTCCCAAAACCTGAAAATAATACAAAATAGCATTTAATAAAAGATCCTCTCTTGAAAGTCCTACTTCTTTAGAGACAGAAATTAACTCCTTTTCTATTTTCTTTGGAATAGTAATTGTTGCCATATTTTTATTTTATCACAAAGAGAGGTTAAAAGTCAAAATTTAAAGGAGAGCGGGTCTCCTTAAATTCAAAATTCAAAATTATAGTTTAAAGTTCAAAGTTTTTGTCTTAAATTTCATAACTTTTAATTTTGAATTGCAACTTTTAACTTTGCACTTTTAACTTTTAACTTCTCAGGGGTCGGGCCTCTGTCGGTTTTCCTTACTTCCATTTTTCAAAATTCAGAAACGTCCCTATTTACCTCTATAAAGATTAGTAGCATCCGACTTGCGTGATTG
>JAHIOY010000059.1 GCA_018894495.1 Patescibacteria group bacterium | reverse complement strand
AATGCAAATAATCCTCGTATTCGCGGAGAGTTTTAATTTGAAATAAAATTCTATCTGTTTCGCTTCTAATATAAAGGGGCTTTCCTTCCAAAATAGCCGCTTGTTTCAAAAGAGGCGAGGCGATATTTAAATTGACGATATTTATTTCCTTTTTGGGATAAATTCCTGAAAAAAATCCAATTAATTTCCCTTCTTGTTTGAGATAATCTTCGGGTCCCACTTTTTTATCAAATAAAACCCCGATATCAATATCGCTCTCTTTATGAGAAGCGCCCCTTGCTTCAGAACCAAAAAGACAAGCCAAAACAACTTGGCTTTCTCTGAAAACTTTATTTTCTTTTTGAGCTATCATTATTTAATTTATACCAAATATTGAACTGATAATCAACAAGGGCGGCCGCATTTAATATTTCGGGGAATACTTGTGGCGGGCTTGTTTCATTGCTTCCAGAAGTATTTTTTCTTCTTCCGGATTTTTGGCTATTTTGGGGACCGGCTCTTCTTGAAATGTATTTGTTGCTAAATGATACCTGGCTTCAATTTGAACATAATGCTCAATGGGAAGCAATCTTTCTGCCGTTTCTTCCGGTGTCTCGTTTGGGTTAAGATTTTCATATCTCAAATAAATAACATTGCCCTTATCATATTCTGGCGCCACCCGCTGACAAAAAACAGGTATTGGCCGCCATTTCCCAATTTTTTGGCAAAAAACGATATGGGCGTAAATTCTTCTTACCCCATACATCCACTTTCCGCCAGGACCAAAATGCTGATTGATGCCCTTGTAACGGGCAATGACTTCTCGGGGAGTTAAAGGCATCCAGCCGAGCTGATGGAAATAATCGGGTTGATATTGAGCAAATATCTCCAAAATCTGCTCTGCCAAATTGCCTTTTTGGGGAAAAACAACAAAAATGTCTTTTTCCGGGAAACCGGCTTCTTTTGCTCTTTCAATCCCTTGGGCAGTTGGGTCGCTGGAGATAATGGCAACTGTCTTTGTCAATTCAAATAATCTGCCGCCAGGCTTTTCGGATTCAAGTATGGCTAAATTTGTTGAGCCTGAACCTGAAATAAGATTGATAAACTTTAACATAGCAATTTCTACGAATTATTAAAACAATTTTTTTGCTTCATTCCAAATTTCGGGCTGATTTTGTTTTTCCTTGAGCCAATACCACCATTCCCCTCCCCATAAATAAAATGTGTCTAAACCCGTCTTCTTGGCAAAATCAATGTTATAGCGAAACTGTTCTAAATTCATTGTCTTTTTTTGCTCTGCCATTGTCAAGTCATAAGACAGCTTCGGACCCCAAGGTTCGGCTTGAAGTTCAACAACCATTACTTTCTTGTTAAATATTTTTTCAATATAGTTTGCTTTTCTCCAATAAAAGGCGGGCGGCAAGGGATAGTGAAGATAAAAACCTAAATGACTAAATTTTTCAGAAAATAATGGCAATTTAGTTAAATTTTCAATTTTTTCCACAGTTAAGAGGGGGTTGAGCCAAACCTTTTTATACATCGTGGTGCCAACAATATCGCCGAATCTCGCTGCCTGGAACCAAAAAGAACCCTCGCCGCTGTCAGATATTATAACTGGTCTTTTTTCAAAATCCAAGAATTTAACCAGGTCAATTTCTTTTTTCAAAAAATTTTTATCAACCCAGGGGCATTCGCCAAAAGGAAAAAATGGCTCATTTTCCACCTGCCAAAAATTTACAGGGGGTCGCCCCCTGTATCTTAAAACAATTTGCTCAAGCATTTCTAAAATTTCTTTTTGCTGTTCTTCTTTTTTAAAATTTTTTGCCCAGCCGGGGATATGGCACTCGGGCCATCTTCCTGTTTTCATACCAATGACCAGAATAATTTTTGAATCCTTTTTTTCTGCTTCTGCAAGCTGCCAATCCAAATCATCAAAGTAATACTTGCCTTTTTCCGGCTCCAATAAATCCCAGTGAGCGGAAACTTTTAAATTTTTAGTTCCTAAATCCTTGAGCAGGGCTGAGTATGTCTCCCGCCAATCCAAGCCCATGTCTTGGGCATATTTTTGGGAAAAATTCACCCCCCAGGTTATTTCTTTTGCCCGGGGAGGAGTGCCAATAAAAAAATAGCCAACAAAAATTAAAAAGGTGGCTAAAAAAATTGAGAAGAGCTTTTTAATTATTTTCTTCATCTTTTTATTCTATTGTATAGGAAACTGAAAGTTTCCTGTAAAGCAGTGATTTTTTCCTTCGGAAAAAATCACGAAGGCAAAATTTCCGAAGGAAATTTTGCCTATGTGCAAGCTAAAATTGCTAAACCTGCTCCAAGCAATAAAACAGCGAAAGTTTTTTGGAAAATGGTTTTCTTTGAAATATCTTCTTTTAGGACTTTAGGGAATTTTAAAGAAATCACAATGGCAAAAAACAGCAGAAAAACATACTGAACCCCAATTAAAGCGCTGATTACGGCCACATAAGTTACTCCGGCAAGCGCAATAGCCCAGTTCTGAAGAAAAAACGCTCCGCCAGCCGCCGCCACATTGGGAAGAAAAATTCCCCAGGTTTTGAGTTTAAACGTTTTCCGTTTTACAAATATTTCTTCTTGAACTTCTTTTGAGAAAAGAAAAATTATTGCGATTAAAAATGCTCCCAATCTTGTCCAGATAAAACCACTAATAAAGGGCTGTTCGAGATAAACTAATTTCGCTAAGACATAATATAAAGAAAATAAAAAAGCGGCTAAGGCCGAGATTTGAAGGCTTTTTAAGGTAATGTTCTTTGACTTCTCCCAGCTAATAAGTATACTGCCTAAAATAAGCAAAATAAAAGCGGTGATTTCAATAAAAGATAAAGTTTCATTCTCGCCTAAAAGTAGGTAAGTTAATCCGAGGGTAAACAAGGGTGCCAAACCCCCAATAGCTGGAATCACCCGAGAAGCTTCAAAATTTTTCAGACCATTAAAATAAGCAAAAACTCCTAAAATATGAAAGGCGCCAACCGAAAGGGCTAATAAAATTTGAGAAGGCGCGGGAATCAAAAAACCAAAAGGAATAAGGACTAAGGCTAAAATTCCAAAAATTCCTACATAAAAAACGTAAACCTTAGGAGAAGGAATCAATCCGCCTAATAAATATTTATCAACCAAAGCAACAGCGGCAAAAAGAAAATAAGATGAAATAGCAACTATTAACCAGAGCATTGTTTAGAAATTTGAAAAATTTCTGAAAATTTATTTTTCAATAATATTTTTAATCTTAAAAGTTCCCAATTTTTCGCCTTCAATGAATCCCTCCATGGCGGCTTCAGCCAAATAACCCTGATTTAGCCAATCAAAAAGCCACTGGCGAGTGTATCTGGGATTTTCTTGAGAGACCCCGAAACCTGATTTTAAGAGCCATCTTTTATTGAATTCTTCCTGAGAACCGATTGGCGGAGCAATAATTATTGGAATTCCCAAAGCGCTGTAAAAAGACAGTTCTGATGGTTTTGTCCACAAAATATCGGTTTTTCTCAGTGCCTGATTAAATTTCTGAAAATAATCTTCTATATTCTCAGCGAACAATATTTCAATATTTTTGTTTAATTTCTCTTCAAGACCTAAATTCCTGATATTTTTTCCAAAATATTCTTTAACTTTTTGCCTAATGCCAGCAGATAAAATCACTTTCACTTCCCCTGCCCAGATTTCTACGGCTAAGGACTTGACAATTTTAATTCCAATTTCCTTTTGGACTCCAGACCCTCCAACTGAAAAAAGAATTGTTAAGGGACGCTCAGATTTTTCCGGCAATTTCCCTAAATTTTCTTCAATTAAAATTTTATATTTTTCAAAGTATTTCTTTTGAGGGTCTAAGTTTAAAATTCGGCGTCTCAAGTCCTGTTTTAAGATTTCCATTTTTTCAGAACCAATATTTTCCATTGGCAGAGGATAGCCGGTTAAAAAAATATTTTCCTCTTTCACTCCATAAAGTTTTAATCGCTTGGTAACTCTTTCGGTCGGAGCAAAGTATTTGATTTTACTTTCTTTTGGATTTAAAGTCGCCCAAGTTCTGGCAATATCGGCATCGCAAACAATACAAAAAATCTCCCCCGGATACTTAAAAAATTCAGCCATAAAGGCAGGGATAAAAAAAGTTGAAATGAGCGGCAAATTAACTTTTAACTTTCGAGTTTCTAGAAAACTTTTGTTTTCTAGATAATGACTTTTAACTTTTAACTTTTCACTTTTAACTTTTAACTCCCCAATTAAGTCCCCACCCCAGCCCTTTTTGATAGAAGAACAAATTTGCCTTAGGGTGAAATTTGATTTTGATAAATCCTGCTTTGGGTAGAAAGCCCTGATTTTTTGCAAGGCATCAAAAACAGAAAAGACAAAATTGCCGATTAAAGCCGTCCTCTTGAAGCGGGAAATAAATTCATAAAATTTTCTCGTCCCTTCCCAAATAATCCTGTCTCTTTTTGAAATTCCCAAATAATCATTAGCATTAATAACTCTTCCTTCCAAAGATAAGTCCCTGAGAGAATAAGCTGTTCTCTGGTGCCCATAACCCATATTAACTGATATAACCCAGGCCTTTTGCTTCATATATTTATTCTAACACTATTAATCTACTAATTGCGAAGCAATTAGTAATTTTAGTCCAAAAATTTTAGTCTTCGGCTTTCCTGCAGACGCCAAGTGAGCAGTCCTAAAATCAAGTAAGAAATTGGAAGCCAAATCCACAAAATCTCCAAGGTATAAGATGACCAAGGAAAATTGGAAAGCCAATCAACAATTTTTATTAAATAAGTTAGCAAAAACCAGGCCGGGAAAGATAGAACCCAGCCTAAAATTGGCAAAATCATTCCAGCTAACCCAAAAATAAATCCAAAAATCATAATCCAGTATAAAAGAGGAACAATTAAAATATTGCCGAGGGGAGCAATAAAAGAAACATAGCCGAAATTATAAATTAAAATTGGTAAGGTAAAAAGATAGGCAGAGAAAGTCATGGCTAAGATGGATTTTGGATTTTCCCAAGGAATAAACTTTAGCCAATCTTGAAAAATTGGTAAAAGATAAATTATTCCCAGCATGGCTAAAAAAGATAATTGGAAACCAACATCCAATTTTAGAAGTAAGGGATTTTGGGCAAGCATTACTGCTCCCGCAAAGAAAATCATCCGGGAAGCGCTACTCATTCTCCCAAAATACTGAGCCAAAAGAAAAAGTCCTCCCATAATCCCTGCTCGAATAGCCGATGGCTGGAGGCCGGTCATTAAAATAAAGAAAGTGATTAAAATTATGGCAAAATAAAAAGCCTGTTGCCGCCATAAACCTAAACCAATTAATAAAGTCATTAAAAGACTGGTTAAAATGGTAACGTGCAAACCAGAAATAGCAGTAATGTGTCGGACTCCGGCAATATTTAATTTATTTTTCCATTCTTCAGAAATTTTTCTTTTATCTCCCAAAATCATTGCTCCTAAAATTGAACTCTGGGGAGGCGATAAGTTTTGCTCAATGCTTTCTCCCAATTTATTTTTAAACTCCAAGATTTTCGCATAAATTACACGGGTCGCACCCGTGTATTTTCCTCTTTCTAATAATTCAATCTTTGAAAAATCCATAACTGAATAAATCCCGTCTTTCTTGAGGTAATCTTTGTAATTAAAATCTTCAAAAGATTGAGGAGTTTTTAATTTCCCGGTAATCTTCAATTTGTCGCCATATTGATATTCGGGATAGCGATTAGTCGTCGCCAGAATCCTTCCCTTAATATAACGAGAACTGTTCTCGTTATAATTTATCTTTTCTATTTCAATAGTTAATTTTTGACTTTTCTCTCTCGTATCTGGTTCTTTAGCAACTATTCCAATTAAGGTGATTTTTTGATCTAAATCGTTTAATTTCCTTAATTCATTATTCCTAATTCCTAATTCAACCATTTGGTGCCGCCAAATTCCGAAGACCAAAAATAAAATACAAAAACCAATGACCACAAAATTTTTATATCTCCACAGAACGGAAATAAACAATATCCCAAGGATAGCCAAACCCGCCTTTGCTAAAGCTGCCTCCTTCGCCGAAGTAGCTTCGGCTACGAAGGCCGAGCCGACGGACAAGAAGGAATTTAAAAAAATGCCCCCGATAAAGGAGAGGCAAAAATAAAGAACGACTTTTGACTTGGTCATTTTTTGAATTCTGTCAAATTTTTAGAGCGCTTTTAACGATAAAAGGCAATTTTTTTCCGCTTAATTGATAAATGACGTCTTTTCTTTCAACGATAATTGGCCAATTTCTTTTTCTGGCGTATTGATAAAGCCCTGAATTAGGATTAAAGGCAATCGGATGTTCAACCAATTTTAAAAATGGGATATCAGTTTCCGTATCTCCGATTCCGATTGAATGTTTGAGCGTTAAATTTTCTTTTTCAACAACTTGCTTTAAAATTTTTCCTTTGTCCTCAATTAGTTCTTCAAAAAGAATTCTGCCGGTGAAAAAACCTTTTTTATCTACTTCAAAAATTCGACTATAGGTTTTATCAAAGCCAAATTCCCTGCCAAATCGTTTTACCATGTCCCGAGGCGAGCCGGAAATCGCTAAAAGCCAGTGGGTCTTCTTAAGTTTTAAAATTAAATTGCGGGTAAAACGATAAGTTCTGTTTTTTTGGAAGGCAATGACTTTTCTGGCTACTTGCCATAGTTTTTCATCTTTTATTCCCTTGATGAATTTCCGGTAGGCCTGGCTTATTTTTTCAATGTAGTCATCGTAGGGTCCCTTTCTATCCAACCATTTTTGATATTCCCTGGCGTAAATTTGTCGCGCTTTTATTGGAAAAATTTCTTCTTCTATTAGCCCTTCAAGAAGTTCAATCATCAAACTGGACCTGAAAACCGTTCCATCTAAATCAAAAACCGCAATGTTCTTTTTCTTGGAAAAAGAAATTTTAATCTTTTTTTTCCTTGAAAAAAAAATGTCAATTTTCTTCTTAATTTCCTTCATTAAAGCCGGTAATTATAACTATTACTTTTACTTCTCCCTTTTTTTGTCTTTCATCTTCAACCGCGCCAAAAATTATTTTTGCTTCAGGGCTCACTTCTTTGGTAATTATTTTTGCCACTTCTTCCACTTCGGCGAGCGAGATGTCTGAACCAGAAACATTAAATAAAACCCCTTTTGCTCCTTGCGGCGAAGAATCAATTAATGGCGACTTCAGGGCGGAAAGGACTGCTTTTTCCGCTCGCTTCTCGCCCTGGGCCCTGCCGATTCCAAAAAAGGCTTTGCCAGAATTTTCTAAAATTGATTTTATGGACGCAAAATCAACATTGATGATTCCGGGAGAGATTATCAAGTCGGTTATTCCTAAAACCGCCTCTCTCAAAATTTCATCGCCAAGCCAAAAAGCGGAAAGAAGAGTAATTTTAGGGTCAAGATTTCTTAGTAATTTATCATTAGGAATAACGATTAGACTGTCAACTTTGCTTCTAAGTTTTTGGATTCCGGCCTCGGCAATTTTTCTTCGGGAAATACCCTCAAAAGAAAATGGCTTTGTGACAATGGCTATTGTCAAAATTCCCAAATTTCTGGTAATTTCGGCAATGACCGGACCTGCGCCGGTTCCGGTGCCGCCACCGGCGCCATAGGTAATAAAAACCATATCAGAATTTTTCAAGGCGTCTTTTATTTCCTCTTTTTGTTCTTCAGCCGCTTTTTCTCCAATCTCCGGGTTCATACCGGCTCCCAAGCCCTGAGTCAATTTCCGGCCAATTCTAATTTTGACATTAACCCTTACTTTTTTTAGGTCTTGAGCGTCGGTGTTTATGGCCAGCAACTCCACTCCTTTAATTTTGCACTTAAACATCCTGGAAACCGTATTTGAGCCCGACCCCCCGACGCCCACCACTCTAATTTTTGGCAAATTTTTCATGGTATAAAAACTTTAAATGCTCTCTTTATTTTGGCAAAAATTCCGCCGCCTGATAAAGAAATATTCCTCTCCTCGCCCGAATCAAACCCTTCCAAGAGCAGCCCGCAGACCGAGGATAAAGCCGGGTCGTCTATTTCAGGGGAAAATCCCCTTGATTTCCCAATTCGGCAGGACAACTTTAATTCCCTTTTGCAAAAGTCCCTTATTTTGGGCAATTTCGCTCCTCCTCCAGTTAAGACAACGCCAGCTGGCAATAAATTGGTTTTGCCAATTTTTTTTAGTTCTTTTTGAACCTCTTTTAAAATTTCGCCAATCCTGGCTTCAATAATTTGCAGCAAGAGCTTTTTTGAAAATAAAATCGGTTCTCCCGAAGACAGGCCCTCAATTCTTATCGGTTCATTCTTGGGGGAACGTTTTTTTGTCTTTTTTTCCAAGATGCAGGTTCCAAATTCAATTTTTATTTTTTCAGCCGTATCCATATCCGTTTTTAAACAGATGGCAATATCGTTGGTAATGTTGCCGGAACCCACCGGAAAGACAGCCATATCTATTAAGTTTCCTTCTTCAAAAACGGCTAAACTGGTGGTTCCCGCTCCGATATCCAAAAGCAGGACGCCGAGTTCTTTTTCTCTCGGCGTCAAAACCGCCTTGGCGCTGGCAATTGGAGCCGGGAGCAAATCCAAAATTTGAAGTCCAGAGTTCAACAATGCTTGATTAGAGTTTTTCAAATAAGGAGAAAATCCGCAGACAACCAGGGCTTCAACTTCAAGCCGCACCCCTTCCATTCCCAAAGGGTCTTTTATTCCTTTTTCACCTTCAACAATAAAGTCATTTGGGAAAATCTCTAAAACCTCTTTATTGGGGGGCAAAGAAAGAGTTTGGGCCGCCTGCAAAACCCTGTTTATATCTTCTTCTGAAATTTTCTGGTCTGCCCTGGAAACCGAAACTAAACCGCGGGAATTACTGCAAAATAAGTGGCTCCCCCCAATGTTGGCATAGACCTCTTTTATTTTTTGGCCGCAAGCCAAACCGGTTCTATTGGCTAAGGAATTAATAATTTCTGCCACCTTATTAACATCAATGACCACTCCCCGTCTTATGCCCAAGGATACCTCTCGGCTCTCGCTTAAAACCTCAAAATTTTCCTCTCCCTTTTTTTTAAAAGCGGAAAGAATTTTTATTGTTCCCGAGCCAATGTCTAAACCTGTAATAATAGATGGCTTTGACATAATTTCTAATTAACTTAAATAATATTCTTCTTTCTTGCGCATCCTTTCTGCTTCTTGTTCACTTTTTTCATGGTCGTAACCCAAGAGATGTAATGTTCCGTGAATCAAAACCTTAGTTAATTCTTTTTCAAAAGTTGTCTCATACCTTTTGGCATTTTTTTTAACTTCTCTTAAACAAATCACCAGCTCGCCTAAACCTAATTCGCTTTTCGGAAGAATCGGAAATTTTTGCCACAGCCCTTTAATAAGGGCTGGGCAACCCAGCCCATTGAAAATGGGCTGTGGTTGCTCTTGGCCAAAGGCCAGGACGTCTGTTACCCTATTTTTCCCGCGATACCTTTTATTCAAAGCCCTGATTCTTCCCTGACCAACCAAAGCGATGGATAAATTTTCTTCTTTTCTCTTCTCTCCTTTCAGAACCTGAGCAACAATCTTAATTATAAATTTCTCTTTAACCGGTTTTGTAGTCAAATTTTTAACTTCAATCATACCGAAACCGATTTACGAATTTACGAATCTGCGGTTTCGGCTACGAATTTTATTTATTCGTAGATTCGTATATTCGTAAATTCGTAGTAGCGGTTAGAAATCAAAACTGAGAATCTCTTCATAGGACCTGCCAATGAAATCCTTCAACTTGCTGGCAATTAACCTTAATTCTCTTTCCCCTTCCAAATTTTTTGCCGTGATTACAGCCACGGTTCTGTTTTTAAAACATAAAGCTAATTTTTCGTCCAACAAATCAATTTTTTCAAGCAGACACTTTTTGGGAGAATCCGGAATATTCAATCCATCCTGAATGAAAGGACTTTTCTGATAGATTAAATTTTTACTCTCTATGATTTTCATTTTTTCTTCTTTTATTTTAACTAATATGTTAAAAACGTCAAGACGTCTTCCATTTAATCGCGGCGAGCAAAGGAGCATAGATATCTTCTTCTTTGGCTATTTTTATTGGGTTTGATTTTACCGAGTCAGGTTCTTTAAATTTGATAAAACCAAGTCCCTCAATAATGGCAATCGGCGTTTGTTCTCTGCCTTCGCCCATAATTAAAGTGGCGGCCGCGGACAGAGAATCAGCCAGATTTAATTGAGAAATCTTGAACTTTCTGCCAAAAATATCTTTTTTTCCGCGATAGTCCTTTAATGGCTCAAAACCATAATAAGCCAGAGAAATTCCTAATGTCCCCACCCTCAAGGGCACGCAATGGCTGTCGGAAATGATTATTCCAAATTCTTTTAAATTATAATTTTTTTTTATAAATTTGTAAATTTTCTTTGCCGTAGAAAATAGATTTTTTGGCCATAAAATATAATATCCATTTCCATTGCTCTCATCTATGCCGGCAGTCGGAATTAAGGTGTTGTTTTTAATGGTTAAAACAACGTAACCCTTAGGGACGTTTTTTCTTTCAAGGTATAACTCGGCTTCTTTTTTAATTAAAACGTCTTTATCTTTAACCAAATTTATCTTTATACATCTTCCCTGCCAGATGGAAATAATTTTTGAAGTAAAAACAATGATTGATTTTTCTTTCAATCCCAAAATACTTTCCCTGAGCATAGAAAATAAATCGTCTTTTGGCGGCAGGAAAACTCTGGTCCTAATTGGTGTAACCAACATAATTTTATTTTACCACATTTTTCAAATTTGATTAAGTCAGCGGATTATGTTAAAATTTTGAAAATGAAGGGCATTATCTTAATTTTAACTTTTATAATATCGGTCCTTTATTTATGGTATGTATTCGCCATTATCTATCATCTTATTCGCTTTGGCGTCGGGGTAAAACCGAAATTTCTGGCTTTATTTTTCTTTATCGGTTCTTTTTTACTTTTGATTTTGGCGATCTTGGCCTATAGTCAAGTTAACTGGGAAGAAATTTTAAAATTTATCTCAGACAAAATAAAAATGATTTCTCTCTAAAAATTTATGCCGTTTATCTTTACCGCCTCTAAAAATTCATTTGAAGGTCAACTCTCGGGAGAAAAAACAGTCCTGGCAACCAGAAAGCACTGGTTTGTTTTGTTTTTTTCTTTTTGGGCTTTTATATTTTTTGGCTTTTTTGCCTTTTTTGATTTATTTTTTGAGCAATAATTTCAGCTGGTATCCCACTATTTCTTCTCTCTTTTGGTTTTTGACACTCCTGTATTTTTTATTTTTATGGATTTCGCTGTTTTACAGCATTATGCTTTATATCTTGACTTGCGCCATTGTTACTAATAAACGATTAATAAGGATTGAGACAAAAGGTTTTTTTAAATACGAAAGGGCTGAGGCAGAATTAAATAAAATTCAGGATATTTCGGTAAAAATTGAGGGTATTTTCCCTGCCTTTTTAAATTTTGGCGACTTAGAAATTCAGACAGCCGGAACGATTGTCAAACTTACTTTCCCTCAACTGCCAAACCCCCAAAAAATAAAAGAAATCATTATGGGCTTGCCCAGGTAGAAAATATGAATTCGGACGTGTATGAATTCGGACGTGCGACGTGACGTGCGACGTCCAATATGGGGACTTGCCCCGTAGTAGAATTCACTACGGGACTGCGCCCAGAGAATTTTGAGCGGTCAAAATTCTTCTACTGGGCTTGCTAAAATAATTTAATTTTGCTATCTTTAAGGAGATGAAAAAATTTCTTTT
>JAHIOY010000058.1 GCA_018894495.1 Patescibacteria group bacterium | reverse complement strand
TGCGAGATAAAGTCAATGATTTTGAAAGCGATATCTTTGAGGATTTGCAATTGATTTACTCTATCCGCGCCCCACTCTTTGGCTCCTTCCCAAAAATACTGATAACTCCAAAGTTTAAATTGCTCCTGTAAAAATGCTTTAGCATTTTTGTTGATAAAGAAATCAACCTCGCTTTGCTTTTCAAAAACTCTAAAAGCTCGTTCCAATTGTTCTTCGGTAATTGCTATGCCTTTTCTCTTGATAGCTTTTAAGAGCTCGTCTTGCTTTGTTTTTGCACCTCTTTCTGAGTAGAAAACATTGAATACGATAACTTCATCGTCACGGACTTTTTTACCCGCCGAAGCTTTAGCGGAGGCGGGGCTTAATTCAAAAATCAGCGAGCGTTTTTCATTGGCTTTCTTGTTTTCTATTTTTGAAGCGTCAAAGAAAAATTTAAATCCATCAGATTCAAAATCCAAGCTCCTAAAAATCCGGTCGGTTTTGACATAATAAAGCATCTGCGTTTTCCAAAAGAGAATAACATCCTTTTCGTCTGTATAAACTTTTTCATAGATATTGTTATGAAAGGGCGTGGAATTGAAATAAATTGAGCCGCTTTCGGTAAAATAGCGGTTGAAAAAAGAATAGAGCTTATCAAAAAGTTCTTCTCTAAAAGCAGGATATTTTTCTACGGCTTTATTTACATCTTCTTTAAGCAGTTTTTCTATTTGAGAATAATAGCCGGCTTTAATCCGCATCAAGTTGATAAATCCGCCCTCGCCTTCAATTTTGGCGCCGATAAATACGTCTTGTAATGCTTTATAAAATTTTTGTTCTTTAGTCATAACGATGTTTTACAAACAAAGCGGAATTTGTTTTACTTTTTTTGCCATAATCAAATCGCCAGCCAAAATTTAAACGGCATTCTGATAATTTTATCGCTTATCAGTTCCAAACCGCCTTTATGGCTAATTATAATTCCATAATCATAACCATTAATTAATTTACCAGTGCTTTCTATTTGCTTTATTCCATCGTTTTCTTTTCCAAACCCAACCTCAATAATGATTTTTTTCTCTTTTCCGAGACGTAAAACAAAATCAGCTCCGCCAGATGAAGAATCATACATTACTTCAATTCCTCCGTAATTTTTTGCCTTTTTCCGAAAATCTTTGCTGAAAATTAATGCCAGATAATCCTCCAAAATTTTTCCTTTAACTTCCGGCGGCAAAATACCATTCAAAATACTCACCCTTAAAGAAGGAGAAATAAACAAAAACTTTATTGGTTTTCTTACCCTTACAAATTTTTGGCCGTAGCTTTTTATCTCAACCAAAATCCCGCTTTGAACCAGGGCGTCAAGAATACCCCTAACTGGTCTGTAATCCAATTTTAGAGTGCTGCATATCCTATCAATATCCGTGCTGTCAGAACTTGCGATTAAATACAACAAATCTTTTATTTTTGAAATTGTCTCTGAACTGAGTTTCCTCATCTCAAGCAAATCTTTGATTATAAACTTGTCAATCACTCCGGAAACCAATTCAAAGACGATAGATTTTTTATTCTTCAACCTTAAAACAAACGGGAAGCCGCCAAAATATAGATAATCCTGTTCAGCATTCAGCGGCAGAGCGCCAAAATATCTGGAAATTTCTATTTGCCGATTTTTGCAAAATTCAAACAATTCTTTAGCGTCTTTGCTGGCTAAAATTACTTCAAGAAGTTTATCTGACAATCCTTTTTGGGGATAGATATTATTTTTTAATATTGCGTATTCATTGAACTTAAGCGGATATAATTCTTCTGAAAGCGACCTTCGCGATAGGTCCGGATTCAATTTTATTTTCAAAGCCGAGGAGCCAGTGGCGATAACTAAAATATTTTTGTGGCTTTTTGTCATATCAAAAATATTTTTCAAAAATAACCCCCATTTTTCATCGTAATGGACCTCGTCTAAAAGAATTAGCAATTTTTTCTTTAAATCAACAAATCTAATGTCGTTTCTTTCTTGGTAATAATTAAAAAATTCGTTCAAACTTATATCTTCACTGGCAAGACGGCTCACATCTAAATAGATTTTTTCATAGTTTTGTAAAATTACATTTTCGTACATTGATTTTTTAGAAAACGAAATAAATCTCGGCGCATAGTAAAGTTGCGCCAAAAGGGTGGTTTTGCCAACGCCTCGTATGCCTGAGAGAAGGTTTATTTTTTCTATCTCTTCTAATCTATTGACCGCGAATCTTTCTAAAAGCGTCAAATAATAGGAAAAAATATACCTCGTAGGATTAGGCTTTCCCTCTTCATCATAAATATAACCAGAAAACATCTTGTCTATCTCTGTGGTCCAGAGGTTATAAAAATTCTCTATTTTTTCTTTATTTATCATATATTTCAATTGTATTCTGAGCCAATCAAAATGTCAAGTTTGATTGTATTCCAATCCAATCAAAAAGCGTCTTGTCTTTTGAAAACCGCGCCCAATCAAATTCCTGCCACTTTGCCGGTAGATTGTCAAAAGAAATATCGTCTACGATGTTTTGTAAGTATAATTTAGACATGGTCAAATCAGTAATAAGAATTTTAGCGGAACTTTTACAATAGAATTATCAATCAATTCTAACTCGCTACTTCCAAAAACCAATCCATAACGGCTTTTTACTTTTTTCATCGTATTTTTTACTTGTTCAATTTCATTTTTATTAAAACCAACCTCAATAACAATGCTGCTTCTATCTTTTAGAGTTAAGACAAAATCAGCTCCGCCTTCAGCTAAATTGTTCAATTTGGGCTTTATCCATAAGGTTTATATTCAGTATCTATTATAATAGGAACTAAACTTCTGTTCAGTTTGTATTGCAATACAAACTGAATGTTAATACTCCTTTATTCCCACCAAATTAAGGGTTTAATAAAAAGGGTTGGGCTATCCGCCTACGGCATTTTCAAAATGGGAAATTTTTGCTTTTCCGCCGCGAATTTCAATTGCCAAAATATCTATTTGCCATTTTGTGTTTAAAGGAATTTTCTTTTTCATTAACCAACTCTCAGCCGTTTTTATTAATTTTCTCATTTTTGAAAAATTAACTTTTTCTTCGGGCGCTATCAACGTTGCCGGGTTTCGCAGAAGTTTAACCTCTACAAAAGAAATGGTCTCTCCCTTTTTGGCAATAATATCAATCTCTCCTTTTTGGGGATTTCCCGGAATTCTAAAACAATAG
>JAHIOY010000057.1 GCA_018894495.1 Patescibacteria group bacterium | reverse complement strand
TTTTTTATAAGCAATCATTCTGTTGGAATAACTCGGAATTTTATATTCTGGCGATTTTAAAGTTTCTATTTTTCCCAAAAAACAAAAGAGCCCATTTTAAAAAGAAAAATGGCGTCAATTCTTCCTGCCAAATTTGACAGGGTCGATCCGGTTTGGTATTATTAAAATATGGACATAAAAATAATTAGAAAAATTGACCCCCAAATCGCTGGACTCATTGAGAAAGAAGAAAGACGTCAGCAAGAGACACTGAACTTAATTGCTTCCGAAAATTATCCTTCAAAAGCGGTCAGGGAGGCGTTAAGTTCAATTTTTATGGCAAAATACGCCGAAGGAAGACCATACAAAAGATATTATGCCGGTCAGGAATTTATTGATAAATTGGAGACCCTGGTTGAAGAGCGGGCAAGAAAACTTTTTGGTTTGAAAGAAAAAGAATGGGCAGTTAATGTTCAGCCCCATTCTGGATGCCCAGCTAATTATGAGGTTTTGAGAGGACTGCTTAATCCCGGGGACAAAATAATGAGTTTGCATTTGTCTCACGGCGGCCACTTGAGCCACGGCGCTCCGGTTACATTGCCAGGCAAGGATTTCAAGATTGTTAATTATTTTTTGGACAAAGATGGCTGGTTAAGTTATGACGAAATTGAAAAACTGGCAGAGCAAGAAAAACCAAATTTGATTATTGCCGGTTATTCCGCTTATCCCCGGAAGATTGATTTCAAAAGATTCGGAGAAATTGCAAAAAAGGTTGGCGCTTATTTTATGGCTGACATCGCCCACATAGCCGGTTTAGTAGCAACCGGAGTTCATCCTACTCCTTTTCCTTTTGCTGATGTTGTCACGACTACCATTCATAAGACCTTGCGAGGACCGAGAGGAGCAATGATTATTTGTAGGAGGGAATTTGAAAAGAAAATTTTCTCTACGGTTTTCCCCGGAAATCAAGGAGGTCCTCATGAGCATACCATTTGTGCTATTGGAGTGGCATTAAAAGAAGCAATGGAACCAGGGTTTAAAAAATATGGCAAGCAGATTGTTAAGAATACAAAGGCGTTGGCAGAGGAATTGAAAAGATACGATTTCAATTTAATTTCGGGTGGCAGTGATAATCATTTGGTTCTGATTGATTTGAGGAATAAGAACATTAGCGGAAAGCCGGTTCAGGAGTTGTTGGAAAAAGCCGGAATAGTAATGAATCGGAATACCATACCGACCATACCAGTTGATGTGCCGAGACAACCGCCTTTTGACCCTTTGGGAATGAGACTGGGAACGCAAGCCCTGACTACTCGGGGAATGAAAGAAAAAGAAATGAAAAAAATTGCCTCTTGGATAAATGAAGTAATTTCTAATCCCAAATCTGTTTCCAAAATAAAAAAAGAAGTCAAAAAACTCTGCCGAAAATTTCCTTTACCTTAACAAGGGCAGAGGAAGTTAATTTTTTTTGGAAATTTGAAAATTATTGGCGTCAATTTCAATTCTATCTCCCTTTTTTATGGTCCCGGACAAAATTGCCAATGCCAATATATTTTCCACTTTGTCTTGAATTACCCTCTTCATTTCTCTTGCCCCGAATTTCGGGTCGTAGCCCAATTCAACAATTTTTTCTTTCAATGGCTCGGTAATTATAAATTCAATTTCTTTTTCCGCCAAGCCCTTCTTTATTTTCGTCAACATTAACTCGGCAATCTTAATTAAATTATTTTTATCCAAGGGTTTAAAAATAACCACGGCGTCAAATCTATTAATAAATTCCGGTCTAAAAATACCTTTTTCAAAGAGCTCTTTCAAAAGTTTTGGTTTTACTTCTAACCAATCGCTCTTTTTTTCAATCGCTTCCAAAATGAGCTGGTAGCCGGCATTGGATGTGGCAATGATTATTGTCTCTCTGAAAGTGGTTTTTCTTCCTAATCCATCGGTTAAGAATCCTTCGTCTAAAACCTGCAAAAACAAGTTTAAAATATTGGGATGGGTTTTTTCAATTTCATCCACAAGGATAACGGAAAAAGGATTTTCCCTAATTGCGGTTGTCAGCAGTCCTTCTTCTCCCGACGAACCAATGAGACGGGATATGTCTTTGACTTGCTGAAATTCTGACATATCAAGCCGAACCATTTTTTTTTCTGAACCAAAATAAAATTCAGCCAGCGCCTTTGAGGTTTCCGTTTTTCCTACCCCGGTTGGACCCAGAAATAAAAAGCTTCCCATCGGCTTGTCTCTGGCCGATATTTCGGCCCTTGCTCGGCGCAAAGCCGCGCAAATTTCTTTAACCGCTTCTTCCTGGTTCACTATTCTTTGGTGTATCAGCTCTTCTAATTTCAGCAGAATTTCTTTTTCTTTTGCCTCAATTTCTCCCACCGGTATCTGAATTTTTTCTGAAAAAACTTTTGCGATATGTTTCGGCAAAAGAATCTTTTCTTTTTGTTGGACTATATGCGTCACCGCTTCATCCAGCAACCTTATCGCCTTTTCGGGAAAAGGAGCGAAAGGCAAATACTTTGAACAATAACGGATGATGTCTCTAAGGGCAAGGTAAGAAACAAATTTTTTGTGTTTATATTCCAAAAACAGCGCCAAATCTTCCAAAACAATTAGGGTTTCTTCTTCTGAGATTCCGGCAACCTCAACTTTTTCAAAAAGATTTAAAAGAGATGAATTTAACTCTATTGTTTTATGAAGCCCCTCATAAGTGGTTATGGCCGCTATTTGAAATCCGGACAGGGGCAAATACGGCATAAGCGCTCCTGAAATATCAATTACTCCGGGCCTTGTTATTCCTCCGACAAAATTGTGAAAATCGTCAATAACCAAAATTATGTTTCCGGCGGAAATCACTTCTCGGAAAATTATGTCCAGAATACTTTCACATTCCCCAGAACCTCCGGTTTGGGCCAGCAAAGAAGGCAAATCCAATTGGACAACTCTTTTATAATTTACTTCGGGCATACTCTGACCTAAGCTTGACTTAACGGCTAACGCTTCAATTAAGCTTTTCCGTCCGCTTCCCGGCTCTCCTATAATTAAGACATTATTATCTTGTTGCCGAGCCAGAATTCTTTCAATCCGCAAAATTTCATTTTTGTGGCCCACAATCTTCGGAAAATTTTTATTTTTCATAAACTGCGATATATCTGCTGAAAACCTATCCAATGTCGGAGTGTAACCAGCGGCCCAATCCTTGCCTATTGAGCCTAACTTTATTAAGTTTTCCCATTCCCAGAATTTTTTTCTCTTTTCAATTCTTGCATTAATTGATTCAAGCCAATTAACCAAATTTTCAATATCTTTGGCTTTAAGCATTGAATCAATTAGAATTTTCTTAAAGAGCAAATCATTTAGAGCCAAAGCCGCGAGCATATCCCCCATTCCAACCCTTTTATGCTCTTTTTTTTGGGCAATTTTCAGGGACTCTAAAATCGTTTCTTGAAATTCCAATGGCATTTCCTTTCCGGCTGGTATTTTCTTCAAATAATGCAAATACTGCCTTAGAATTTTTTTAATCTTTTTCGGGCTTAACATCGCTCGATAAAATATAAAATTGTGTCTCGGCTCATAGGAAAGAAGGTTGTAGAGAAGCCGACTGGTATTATTTTCAGCTCTCAATACCGCCCAGGCCGATTCAAAGCTCAAAAATTCGGCCAAATTGTATTCTTCCGGACTCTTAATTGCTTCTTCGATTTTTACCCTTAATTTCGGCTCTTTTAATTTTGAATTGAAAA
>JAHIOY010000056.1 GCA_018894495.1 Patescibacteria group bacterium | reverse complement strand
GATTATATATTGAATACTATCCCAACTTTGATTACTACTAACACCGGCAACGTCGGCATCGGGACGGCGGCGCCGGGAGCGAAGTTGGAGATCGCGGGGCAGGTGAAAATCACCGGCGGAACTCCGGGCGCGGGAAAAGTTTTGACTTCCGACGCAAGCGGATTAGCTTCTTGGACAGCGCCAGCAGCCGGCGGTGTAACATCCGTTTCAAATACCGACGCATCTTTAACAATTTCTCCCACATCAGGAGCTGTTGTAGCTTCTTTAAACTTGGGAAAAGCGAATACTTGGACAGGAGCTCAGACATTTAATGCGAACACAAATTTTCCCGGATCCGGGGTTTGGAACACTAGCGGCAACGTCGGTATCGGGACAACGGCGCCTGGGGCAAAGTTGGAAGTTTATACAACATGGAGTGAAGCGAATTCACCTTCACTAAAATTCAATACAATTAGATATGGAGGTGCAGATACTTTTTTTATTAAAGCCGCTTCAAATTTCCAACATGGAGGCTCAATATATAATCAAGACGTTTTTGGATTAAATACGATGGGCGGTGCTTTCTTTAAGGGCAATATTGGAATTGATACTTTAAATCCAACGGAAAGATTAACAGTTAAAGATACTTTTGCAGTTAGAAAGGCAACTGGCAAAGCTGTATATACGTATATAAGTGAAACCACTTCTAAAGATGGGAGTGATTGTGTCTGTGATACCTCACCTTATCCAGATTGCGCTACCCCCTCTTTTACAAATAACGATGTAGGGCCTGTCTGTTTCGATAGAAAAGCATCTAGTCCTGCGAAATACAATGTATTCCTTCGGACGGATTATATATTGAATACTATCCCAACTTTGATTACTACTAACACCGGCAACGTCGGCATAGGGACGACGGGGCCAGAGGCAAAACTGGAGGTTGCGTCAGCATCTCAAAATGCCTTTCGGCTCAAAAAAACCGCTGGATCTGCCGGTAGTGTTGATTTGTTTCCAGCAGTCGGAGATAGCACCGGCCGCACCGGCACCGCGCTTTGCCAGACAGTAGTTAGTTCTGCTGTTTGCCTCGGTTATTGGACTTCAGCTGGCGCCGCCAGCACTTGCGCTACCAGCATTGCCAACGGCCGGGCTTTATGCTCCGATTTCGGCGACTAATGTAAAATGGGGTCAACTCTATTTTTTTCCCAAAAATAATGAAACGAAAAAGGTTCTCGCAAAAAGAAAAACAGGGAGGGTGCATTGACGAATTCTAAATGGTATTAATTTCTGAATTTTAATATCGTAAGATAAATTATATGGCAAAGAAATTACAACAATTTAAAATTATTATTGAACAGGACGAGGATGGTTATTTCGTGGGTTCAGTTCCAGCTTTACCCGGCTGTCATACCCAGGCTAAAACTCTTACTGAACTTAATAAAAGAATTCGGGAAGCTATTTTGCTTTGTCTCGAAGTGGCAAAAACTGATATTCGATACCGCAAGAGTATTCAGGATTTCTCTTATGAACCAACTTTTGTTGGTTTGGAAGTGATTAAAGTATGAGCGGTCGAATGCCGATGTTAAAGGCAAAAGACATTATCCGGGTTTTAAAAGTTTTTGGATTTTTTGAAGTGCGAACTAAGGGTTCGCATATATTTTTTAAACATTCAGATGGTAGAGTAACTCTTGTGCCGAGGCAGGGCGGTGAAGATATCGGTCGCGGTCTTCTGCGACAAATCCTCAGGGAAATTAAAATTACTTCGGAAGAATTTTCTAAATTATTATAAATTCTAGAATCTATAGAGACCCGACCCCTGGTAATTGGGGTCAACTCTATTTTTTCTTAAATATTTGACTTTTAATTTTTGCTTGTGATAAGATAAATATATGACTACTACAACAGAAATAAAAATTCAAAAAAAACCCTCGGATGAAAAGCTTGGAGAATTAAAAATTAAAGCTTCTATTTTAGATGAATTGATAGAATTGATTGAAGATCGATATTTAGGTTATTTAATGCATTTGACCGAAAAAGAAAAAAATATTCCTTTAGAAAAAGCCAAAAAACTTATTCGTTAATGGAAATTTTCTTTAAGCCAAGTTTTATTAAAGATTTTAAGAAACTTCCTGAAGAAATTAAAAATGAAATCAGAAGAGTTTGTTTGATAATTTTCCCTTCAATTAAAGATTTACGGGAATTTAAAGAATTTGAGATAAAGCCAATTAAAGGTTTTAAAAATTTCTACAGAATAAAATTAAAAGAATATCGTATTGGTTTTAAGAAAGAGAATAGCCAGATTATTTTTATGAGAGCGAAACATCGCAAAGATATTTATAGGTATTTTCCTTAATAGAAAATTGGGGGAAAATTGGGGTCAACTCTGTTTTCCAATTTTATTTGATTTTTAATTTGGCTATGATAGGATAGGAATATGACCACTATTACTATTCCCAAGAAGTTAATAAAAGATGATTTGTTAATAATAGACAGAAAGAGTTTTGAGAAGATCTCTAAAGAAAATACGGAGTTGAGATTAGCAATAAAAGCAATCGTAGAGGGCGAATTGGCTCTGCGGAAAGGAAGAACCCGCAGTTTTAAAGACTTTTTGAAATCCAAATTCCCGCGGTATGCCAAAAATTACTAAGTCGCATGCTACTCCTCATTTTGAAAAACAGTTTGATAGATTATCTAAAAATCTTCAGAAAATTGCCGCCAGAAAAATATTGCTTTTTGAGAACAATCCTTTTCATCCAAGTCTTAATACCCACAAACTAAAAGGCGAACTTTCCGCTTTTTGGTCTTTTTATATTAATGATAACTTTCGAGTATTATTTCGTTTCCTTAAAAATAACGAAGTGATTTATTATAATATAGATACTCATGATATTTACAAATAATCTCGGCAGAAATAAGCCGGCAGAGACCCGACCACTGTAAAAATTGATTTACTTTTAATTTTGGCTGTGATAAAATTAAAATATGGCTACCATAACTATTCCAAAAGAAATCACTAAAGGTGAAGAATTGATAATCATTCCTCGACGAGAATACGAGAAGTATTTAGAGTTGAAAGAAAAAAGAAAGGAACAGATTGCCGAGGAAGATGTTTTGCGATGGTCTGAAGAAGCAAAGATGCTTAAAAAAGCAGGCAAATTACAGGTTCTCCGTTCGCTTAAAGAACTTCGGTAATTATGAATAGTAGGAAAAATAGGGACAGGTCCAATTTTGAATAATTATGGAGGTGCAGCGGGGAAAATGGGGTCCGCTCGATTTTTCTACAAAACAGGCAGGGGCGACAGAGACCCGACCACTGTAAAATCCAATTCTAAATGGTATTGATTTCTGAATTTTAATATAGTAAGATAAATTATATGGCAAAGAAATTACAACAATTTAAAATTATTATTGAACAGGACGAGGATGGTTATTTTGTGGGTTCAGTTCCATCTTTACCCGGCTGTCATACCCAGGCTAAAACTCTTACTGAACTTAATAAAAGAATTCGGGAAGCTATTTTGCTTTGTCGCGAAGTGGCAAAAACTGATC
>JAHIOY010000055.1 GCA_018894495.1 Patescibacteria group bacterium | reverse complement strand
TGATATCGTCTTTAAGCAGTTTTTCTATCTGCGAATAATAGCTTGATTTTATTCGCATCAAATTGATAAAACCTCCTTCGCCTTCAACTCTTGCTCCGATATATATATTTTGGAGTGCTTTGAAAAATTTTTGTTCTTTAGTCATATTTTTATTTTATCACATTTTAAGAATCGCTAAAAGCTCCTCGCCCCGAAGCAGAGCCCTGAAGGAGAATAAATTCCCTACAGGGCAGGCAAGCTCGCTACAGGGTAAATCTTTGAGATTTTGGACACCCTTTTGTGATGAGTTTTTCGCGGGAGCGGCAAACCCCAGTAGTAGAACACCTCGCGTTCACCCCGTTAGAAAGTTGTAATTATTGCTCATTAGAAATAAATTTATTCCTTAGGTCTCACAAAGCAGGCTTTCTAACGGGGTTCACTACGGGGCAGGTTTTCGCTAAATCTTTTATTTTTGTCATAGTTTTTCATTTCGTAAAATTGGGAGCTATTCAAGGTGTCTAACTCCAGAGAGGCATTCAATTTTTCTCTTTTAATTTTTTGCCGCTTTTTGGAGATTGCAGAAAATTTTCTCCACTGACGACTTTTTTGCCTGTCTTATTCTCCAATTCTATGCGCGCATTTTTAGCGATGCGACCGCCTTTTCTGGCCGGAGTTTTATTTTCTTCCAAACCTTTCGTTTCCATAGTTTCGGCAATTTGGCGAGTAGAAAGTTCCGCCAAGGCCGTAAAAACTAATTCCGCATCTGTCATATGATCGCGTAAATTTTGCGTTTTTAAATTTTTTAAATTTTTATGGCTCTTAATAGAAAGTCCGCTCCATTCTTGGTGAACAATGTTTGTCAAAATAGCATATTCGTCTTTTTCTTTGACTTCGTTATCTCTCCAATAATCAGTTAGCTTATTTCTGATTTCCTGCCCCGTCATTCTTTGTTGAATCCACTTTCCGCTTCGGCCCAACCTCTGCCAATTCATTCTACCTCTGTTTATGGATTTTTCCGGATCAACTGTTTCTTGCATTCTTTCATAGCCAACTTTAGCCAGCCATAATTTTATCGGTTCGGCTTTTGGACTTGGCACGGATTGGATTAAACGCAAAATTGTTTCCACATCGGCTGCGTCAGTTAGATAAAATTTTCCATCCGCCGCCTTAAATTTCAGTTGGTGACAATTTGACACCGACTCATTTCCCTCTTTTCTAAGTCTTTCTTTAAGCTTATTCCAGTATTTTCGGGCAGTTTGATAATCGGCTTGTTGAATTAAAATCTGAATAATATCTACCACCGAAAAATACCACTTTTCTTTTTTCTCGTCCCAAAGTCGGCGGATTTTTTTACCTTCAAAAATAGTGATTTGTTTGTTATTTGTCATAAAATTATTTTGTTTATTTTTTATATCTCTTAAAATCCTGCATCTTCATATATCTTGAATGAAGGTGCAGGATAAATCCTTTATTTTCATATTTTAAAAAATTATTTATCTAATTTTTTTAATTTTTTAAGACTTTTTTTATCATCTGACTTTAATTTTCTCTCCACCTTTTTAATATCTTCCTCTACAGGCAATTGCTCTGGATAAATTCCTCTTTTAATAAGCGTTTCTCTAACACTTCTGTTGCTCTTAACATGTTCATCAGAAATATACTATTCTGTATCTAATCCTTTTTCTTTAGTATTAAAAATTGTAATTTCAGTCGCAAAATCTTTTGCTTTTAGAATGATTGTTGGTTGAAAATCTGCCAAAGCCCTAGTTTGAGGCGTGCCTAAGCGCTTTTTCATTTCTTTGGTAGTATAACTGAATAAAGCTTTATCGCCTTTGCTTCTTATTAAACCAAAATTTTTATCATTGCCTGTTTGCTGAAAAATAACTCTTGATAATTGTTTTTCTGTTCCTGACAATTTTTGCCTAGCCCGTAATCTTTCTAATTTTTCAATTCTCTTTTCTATTATCTCAAATTTTCTTGTTTGCACAGCAAAATATGTCTGCGCAAAAGCGATTTCTTGTTTTCTTGAATCGCCATTCTGAGCGATTAAATAGCAAGCATATCTTGTTAACATTATATCTGGCACGGGTTTTTTTGCCCCAGAACCTATATCGACCATTTTCCCGACGCCGGCAAAATGGTCGGGAACTGATTGTTTTGATAATTCACAAGCTGTCTTTGCTTTA
>JAHIOY010000054.1 GCA_018894495.1 Patescibacteria group bacterium | reverse complement strand
ATCGTCTTTCTGAAAATCGGCTCTTGAGGGTTTTGAGAAGCCCTGAAAGAAAAGAAATCGGAATTGCTCCCAGAACGGTCGCCGTGATGCAGAAAGCCGGAACAAAAAAACGGCCAACTGAAATCTGGCTACTTTATCAAAAGGCGAAGAAAAAATGTAAAATAATCAGCGCCTGGCGGTATCCGGGCATAAGCCCGGTTCGCGAGCCGCCGCCAATCCCGGAAGACATTCTTTTTGAATTAAAACATGGAAAGAAATAGGGACAGGTCCAATTTTCTTCCAGGGTCTTTGGTGAGATAATCAACACTCTCTTTTCGCGGACCGAAGCCCGCTACGATGGGCGAAGTCCCGAGGTTGAGTGAATGAGTTAATAATTTGACTTTCAATTTTCAATCGTGGTAGGATAAATAATGAAATCAGTTATTTTTTCAGACCATTCTTTGCTTCAAATGCAGGAGCGCGGGGCGAATAGAGACGAAGTTTTAGAAACTATTCGGACAGGTGAGAAAATTCCGGTTAAAAATCAATGTTTGGCTTACCGCAAGAATTTTCAATTTAATAAAAAATGGAGTAAAAAATTTTATCGGCTGAAGCAGATAATGCCTATAGTTAAAGAAGAGCGGGACAAGATTGTCGGTAATTACAGTTTATACATTTTATTTTTAAAACTAACAAAAATTAATATTATTATATAGTGTATAGGAAACTGAAAGTTAGGTGTAAATTTATGAAAATAATTTATGACCCAAAAGTTGATGCTGCTTATATCCGTCTTAAGGAAGGCCGTTTTCAAGTTATAACCCAAAGGATTAGTGAGGATGTGGCTATTAACTATGCCCCTGATGGTTCAATTGTCGGAATAGAAATTCTTGAGGCAAAAAAATACCTTCAAAAGCATAAACAACCTCAGGTTGAGATAGTTAATTTACGTCCGGTATCTATTGCAAAATAAAGAAAATGGGGTCAACCCACTCATTTACCTTGACAATGGAGGGGGAATGAAATAAAATACAACACAATGGCGGTAGAGCGCAAAAAAATAAAATTATTTTAAAATATGGCAAATAATAAAAAAATCTTTAGTCAAGTGAGCGAAAAAGAAGTAACCAGGGCAATTGTTGATGAGTTTTCAAAAGAATTTATTGATTACGCTCAATCAGATGTAATTATAATCGGCGGAGGGCCTGCAGGTCTTATGGCAGGCAGGGAATTAGCCAAAAATAAGGTCAAGACCCTTATTATCGAAAGAAATAATTATTTAGGCGGCGGTTTTTGGATAGGCGGATATTTAATGAATAAATTGACCGTTCGTTCGCCGGCTGAATCGGTCTTAAAAGAACTCGGCATTCCTCACAAAGAATACAGCAAGGGTCTTTATGTGGCTGACGGTCCTCACGCCTGTTCAAAATTAATAGCCGCTGCCTGCGACGCCGGAGTGAAATTCGTCAACCTGACAATGCTGGACGATTTAGTGCTAAAAGGCGATAATCGGGTGGCTGGCGTTGTTGTTAATTGGACTCCGGTTGGCGCTTTGCCAAAAGAAATAAGCTGTCTTGACCCGGTGGGTTTGGAGGCAAAGGTAGTTATTGACGCTACGGGTCACGATGCCTGCGCCGTAAGAAAATTAGCAGAGCGGGGTTTAATAAAAATTCCCGGTTTTGGAGCGATGAATTTGGAGTCATCTGAGGACTTGGTGGTAGAATACACCAAAGAGGTTTATCCTGGTTTAATTGTCTGCGGAATGAGCGTGGCGACTGTTTTTGGCTTGCCGCGAATGGGCCCCACTTTCGGAGCAATGCTTTTGTCCGGCAAAAAAGCGGCTGAAATCGCCTTAGAGAAAATTAGAAAACCAATTCTAATTAAAAAAGGAGAAAGAATTTTTTCTCCTATCTAATTGTTATCTGGACGTGCGACGTCACGTGCGACGTCCGATATCCTTCACAGACATCAAAAAATGACGAGCTTTTTTGGTGTCTTTTTTTATTTGTTTTTTTAATTCCTCAATTGTTTTGAATTTTTTTGTTTTTCTTAAATATCTCAAAAAATAAATT
>JAHIOY010000053.1 GCA_018894495.1 Patescibacteria group bacterium | reverse complement strand
CCAAAAAGGGTATAAAATACAGGGCAAGGTTCTGAGACCAGCCAGAGTAAAAGTCGTTAAATAAAAATCAACGAATATCGAATCAGTTACGAATATACGAATTCGTTTATTCGCAAATTCGTAATAAATTCGTTATTCGTTGATAGTTATATGTCCAAGATATTAGGTATTGATTTAGGCACATCAATTTCAAAAATGGCGAGCATTTTGCAAGGCGAGTCAAAATGCATTGAATCGCGAGAAGGGTCGGTTTTAATCCCTTCTCTTGTGGCGTTGTCAAAAAGCGGCGAACGATTGGTAGGGGATTTAGCCAAAAGGCAATCCGTAACTAATCCCAAAAATACCATTTTTGCCGTTAAAAGATTTATTGGTCGGAGATTTTCAGACCCGGAAGTTCAAAAAGAATTAAAACGTCTGCCCTACGAAACCAGAGAAAGAGCTGACGGCGGAGTGGAGGTAAAAATGGGGGAAAAGTGGTACACGCCGATTGAGATTTCTTCGCAGATTCTGCAGAAAATAAAAGCGGATGCCGAAGAAAAATTGGGCGAGAAAGTAACCGACGTGGTAATTACCTGCCCGGCTAATTTTGACGATTCTCAGAGAAAAGCGACGAAAACAGCCGGAGAAATCGCCGGATTTAATGTTTTGAGAATTATTAACGAGCCAACCGCAGCGGCTTTGATTTACGGACTTGGAAAAAAGCGAGCAGAAAAGGTTTTAGTCTATGATTTTGGCGGCGGGACTTTTGACGTAACAATTTTAAATACTGCCCCGGACACGGTTGAGGTTTTGGCTACGGGCGGCGAGCCGCATTTAGGAGGAGAAGATTTTGACCAGCGGCTGATTGGCTGGGTTGTTGAGCAATTTAAAAAAGAGCAGGGGATTGATTTATCAAAAGACGCTTTGGCTTTGCAAAGAGTTAAAGATGCGGCTGAAAGGGCGAAAATTGAATTGTCGTCCACCCTGGAAACAGAAATTAACCTGCCTTTTATTTCTGCGGATAGCGCCGGCCCCAAACATCTTTTATATAAATTGAACAGGGCTAAATTTGACGATTTAACCCGCGATTTGGTTGAAAGGTCAATTGAGCGGACTAAAAAAACATTGGCGGAAGTAAAGCTCTCAAAAAAAGAAATTGATGAAATGATTTTGGTTGGCGGCACAACTTTGATTCCAAAAATCAGAGAAGAAGTTAAAAACTTTTTTGGCAAAGAAGCCAATAAAGAGTTAAACCCGGAAGAAGTGGTGGCAATGGGAGCCGCGATTCAGGCCGAAATTTTAAGAGCCCAAAAAGAAGGCCGAGCGCCGGAAGGCGAGATAAAAAGCGTTTTGCTTTTGGACGTTCTGCCGCTTTCCTTGGGAATTGAGACCCTGGGAGGAGTGAGCACCCCAATGATTGCCAAAAATACAACTATTCCAACCGCCAAAACCCAGATTTTTTCAACCGCGGCTGATAGTCAGACCTCGGTTGAAATCAATGTTTTACAGGGAGAAAGACCAATGGCGGCTGATAACAGGTCTTTGGGCAAATTCATTTTGACCGGTCTTCCGCCTGCTCCGAGAGGCATGCCCCAAGTTGAAGTGACTTTTGACGTAGATGCCAATGGAATTTTAAAAGCCACGGCAAAAGACAAAGCAACGAACAGGTCTCAGTCAATCAGAATTGAGGGTTCAATTGGTCTTTCAAAAGAAGAAGTGGAAAAAATGAAAAAAGAAGCCGAACTGCATGCTGGAGAAGATAAAAAGAAACGGGAATTGAGCGAAGCCAAAAATTTAGCCGACAATTTGGCTTATACGTCGGAAAAAACCTTGACCGAGCTCGGCGAGAAGGTCTCGCCAGAAGTAAAAAAAGAAGTTGCGGAAAAAATTGAAGCGTTGAAAAAAGTTAAAGATGGTGATAATATAGAGGAGATAAAAACCAAAAGCTCTGATTTATCTCAAGCAATTCAGAAAATTGGAGCTCAAATGTATCAAAAAGGCGGCGACAATCCGCCAGCCGGCGGACCGCCAGAACAAGGACAAGGACCAAAATCGGAGGAAGGAGAATATAAAGAAAAATAAAAAATAAAAAATAAAAAATAAAAACGTAAAAATGCAAATATGTTTTTGAGTTTTGTAAATTTTTGAATTTTTTGTATGTATTTTTTATCTTTTATCTTTTATATTTAATTTTAGCGAAGCGCTCATGATGGATTACTATCAAATTTTAGGCGTTCAACGCAATGCCTCTGTGGATGATATAAAAAAGGCGTATTATAAACTGGCTCATAAGTATCATCCTGACAAGGGCGGCGACGAAAAAAAGTTCAAAGAGGTAAACGAGGCATACCAGATTTTGTCTAACAAGGAAAAGCGGTCCCAGTATGACAATTTCGGCCGCGTTTTTGAAGGAGGGGAGCCGGGAACTGATTTTCAATGGGCTTGGGGTAAGCCGGATATGGGTTTTGATTTTGGTTTTGAGGACTTAGGAGAAATGGTAGAAGAAATGTTTGGCTTTGGCGCTCCTCGTAGAAAAAAGGATTTGAAGAGAGGGAGAGACATTGAAATTGAGATGGAGATCCCCTTAGAAGACGTCCTGAAAGGAAGAGAAAAAGAAATTAATATTTATAAACATACGACCTGCTCAAGATGCGGAGGGATAGGAGCAGAACCCGGAACAAAAGTTCGCGAGTGTTTTTCCTGCCGGGGAACGGGTTATGTTCAGCAAATCAAAAAAACATTTTTTGGTTCATTTACCAAATGGGCGGTTTGTCCCGAATGCCGGGGAGAGGGGTATCGGTCAGAAAAACCCTGCAATGTCTGCAAGGGAGAGGGAAGAATTAAAGGAGAAGAAAAAATAAGGATTTTTATTCCGGCTGGCGTTGATACAAACCAGGTAATAAAAGCTGAAGGAAAAGGCGATGCCGGCAGGAGGGGCGGAAAGTCAGGCGACCTCTATCTCCGGATTTTTGTCAAACCCCATGCAATTTTTGGGAGAAAGGGAGATGATTTATATGCTTCAATTCCTATTTCTTTTGCTCTGGCCGCCTTGGGAGACGAAATAGAAGTGCCGGTCTTGGATGGAAGCAAAATTTTGTTGAAAGTTCCGGCCGGAACCGATTCGGGAAAGATTTTAAGGGTTTCTGGCAAAGGAATTTCTCATTTTCAAGGTTTTGGCAGAGGAAATTTGTATATTGAGTTGATTGTCAAAACACCCAAAAAATTAACCAGGAGTCAAAAGGAATTATTGGAGAAATTGAAAGCAGAAGGGATATAATCTCTTGCTTTGCAAGAGAAAATTCGAAATTCGAAGCACGAAATTCGAAACAATATCAAAATCCAAAATCCAAATGACCAAAACGTGTTTTGAATTTTGAACATTTGAATTTAGAATTTGTTTCGGATTTCGAATTTCGGATTTCGGATTTCCGCGCGGAGCGCGAGGCCCGCCCCCATAACTCAATGGTAGAGTACCTCCCTTTTAAGGAGTAAATCTCCGTCCGACTCGGAGTGGGGGCATAATAAAAGTTAAAAGTTAAAAGTTAAAAGTTAAAAGTTAAAAGTGAAAAGTTCAAAAAATCAAAAATATAAATTCAATATGAAGAAAAAATCTCTTTTAAAAAAGGAAGTTAGGCATATTGATATTAAAAGTTTTAACGCTGTGCCGCTCATTGAAGAGTTTGAAAACTCCGCTTTTCAGGCAAAAAATTTGGCGCGAGCAGCCAAAATCTACGATAAAATGTTAGAGGACAAAAATTGCGCCATTATCCTATGTTTAGCCGGCTCCCTTTTTAGCGCCGGATTAAAAAAAGCGGTATATGATATGGTCAACAACAATATGGTTGACGCAATTGTTTCAACCGGAGCGATAATTGTTGATCAGGATTTTTTTGAGGCGCTGGGATTTAAACATTACCAAGGGACTTCGCTTGTTGACGATGAATTATTAAGGAAAGAAATGATAGATAGAATTTATGATACCTATATTGATGAAGAAGAGTTGAGAAGATGCGACTTAACCGTAGCTAAAATAGCCGACTCTCTTGAACCCAAACCCTATTCTTCGCGAGAATTTATTGAGATTATGGGCAGATATTTAGACCGCCAGAAAAAAGGAGAGGGCTCGGTAGTTTGGTTAGCTTACAAAAAAGGAGTTCCTATTTTTGTTCCGGCTTTTTCTGACTCCAGCGCCGGACTCGGATTGGTCTACCATCAGTGGAAGAAAAAAAGCGGGGCTAAAGTAAGTATTGATTCAGTCAAGGACTTTTTGGAACTTACAAAAATAAAAGTGGCTTCAAGGGAAACTGGCTTGTTTATGTTGGGCGGAGGCGTGCCCAAAAATTTCGCCCAGGACATAACCGTAGCGGCCGAGGTTTTAGGTAAAAAAGTCAAGATGCATAAATACGCTATTCAGATTACGGTCGCCGACGAAAGAGATGGGGGATTGTCCGGCTCAACTTTAAAAGAAGCCCACTCATGGGGTAAGGTGGAACAGGGGAATACTCAAATGGTTTTTTCTGAAGCGACAATCGCTTTTCCTCTAATCGCTAATTATGCTTATAAAAAAGGAAACTGGAAAAAGAGAATGCCAAAAAATTTTAATTCTTTCTTAGATAGTTGCTCTTCATCTTAAAGACGGTTGCTGCATTGTAATACAATGGATTGCTCCAAATCCATAAACTAAATCCCTACAGTTAATTCCAACCACTTCTCTTTCGGGGGAAACCCTTTTTATAATATTGAGCGCCGTTATATCGTTTTCCTGCCCAAAAACTGGAACAAGAACGGTTTTGTTTGTAATGTAAAAATTGGCATAGCTCGCTGGAAGCCGCTGCTTGTCTCCTACAAAACCAGGCATAGGAAGTTTAATTACATTTAATTTTTTTCCATCTTGGTCTTTTGCTCTTTGCAATATTTCGCAATTTTCTTTTAAAACGGGATAATTCTCATCCTTTTTATTATTTTCATAAGCGCATAAAACCGTATTAGGATTTACAAATCTGGCAATGTCATCAATATGTCCGTCTGTGTCGTCTCCAGTAATTCCTTTTTTCAGCCAGATGATATTTTTTACCCCGAGATATTTTTTTAAATATTTTTCAATTAATCCTTTACTGAGGCGGGGATTCCTGTTTTTATTTAACAAGCATTGCTCGGTAGTCAGAAGTGTTCCTTTGCCGTTAACATCTATTGAACCGCCCTCCAAAACCATACCCGGATTAAAACACTCTAATTTCATCTCTTTATTTATGAGTTCCGGGATTTGGGCATCTTTCATTAATTCCTCGTATTTTCCACCCCAGGCATTAAAAACCCAGCGCACCATAGCAAGCCGCCCCTTTTTTTTACTAACCAGAAAGATGGGTCCATAATCGCGAATCCAGACATCGGCATAATCAAAAATTTTAAAATTTATTTTTTTTGGCTCAATCCCTCTTTCATTTTCTTTATTTCGTTCCGAAATAAAAACTTGTAGCAGTTCCTTAACCTTCGCTCTCATTGCCTCATCTTTTACGAGAAGATTGAGATTTTCGCTTTCAAGGAGCGCGCCAATAATTTTGATATATGTTTCTTCTGCCTTTTTTAACTGCGGGAAGGTTGTTTTGTCATAAGGCCAAGATAACCAAGTTGACTCGTGTTTTTCCCATTCAGCAGGCATTTTATAACCCTCGGAAATTTTTTTATCTTTTGCGCGCATTTTCATTCTTTTAATTTTGAAAAAATTAAAAAATTCATTTTGAAAGCAACCCGTAGGTATCCGGTCGCCGATTTTTTAGAAAACCCCAGCCATCTTGTATTCCTTTGTTCTTACCCAAATCCAAATTTACAACCAAAATCTCTTCTTTGTCTTCAGATGCTTTTTTAATTATTTTGCCAAAGGAATCGCAGACAAAAGAACTTCCCCAGAAATTCAAATTACCTTCCAATCCTACGCGATTAACGCAGGCAACATGAACTCCGTTAGCAATAGCATGAGACCGTTGGATTGTTTCCCATGCCTCGCGCCATTCTTCCTCGGGCTTATTTTTGAACCAGCCAATTGCCGTTGGATAAAATAAAATGTCTGCGCCGTTTAAAACAGCAATCCTTGCCGCTTCAGGAAACCACTGGTCGTAGCAGATGAGCACTGAAAAGGTTGCGTATTTTGTTTTATAAACTTGATAACCAAAATTGCCGGGTTTGAAATAATCTTTTTCATAAAATAAGGGGTCGCGGGGTATATGGATTTTGCGATAGGTATTCATTAGTTTTCCATTCGCATTAATCACCGCCGCTGAATTGTAAAAATTACTTCCTTCTTTTTCAAAAATAGGCGCAATTATAACCACTTTAAGTTTTTGGGCAAGTTTTGAGAATAATTTGGTGCTTTCGCCTGGTATAGTTTCAGATTGGGCAGTGAAATCTTTTTTTCCCCACTGCGGAAAATACTTTGTTCTGTAAAGTTCATGGAGGCAGATTATCTGCGCACCCTTTTTTGCAGCTTCTTTTGTCATCAATCCATTTTTTTTCATATTGGCAGCAACATTATCAGAAGCGGCTGCTTGAATAAGTCCTATGGTGAGTTTTCTATTTTTCTGCATAATTTTGTCGTGTTATATTAAATTTAGTATAGCAGAATTTTAAAAATAATAAATAAAGTTATGAAGAGATACCAGAGATTCAGAAATACTATTTGAAACCCATACTAAATCAAAAACATTAAAAGAAGCAACTTAAGATTTAGAAATTTTGAAAAAAGAAGCCAAAAAACTTCTCTTAAAATTTTTAATAGAAAACCCAAAATCAGTTGGACTTATTGGTTTAAGAGTAAAAATCTGCTAAAATAAAGATTACAGAGAACAGTTCTCTGTAATGCTTATGCCGATTAAGAGACCACAATTAGTTACGGGAGAAATTTATCATATTGTTATTCGGGGAGTTGCAAATTCTCTGATTTTCAAGGATGAAGACGATCGCTATCGCGCAGTCTTTTCTCTTTTTGAATTTAACGATATCAAGCCAGTTTTAATTCGCGAACGGCGGAGGGCCCGAATTCAAGCAAAAAAAATCGGCAAAGAAGATTTCTCTGCCAATAGGGATATGTTGGTGGAGATTTATGCTTTTTATTTTATGCCAAATCATATTCATTTATTACTGAGGCAAATTAAACACGACGGAATTACCAAATTTATGAGAAAATTTGGGGCAGGTTACGCCGCTTATTTTAATAAAAAATATAACCGAAAAGGTCACCTCTTCCAAAGTAGATTTCATGCCGTTCACATTAAAACTATTGAGCAATTTAAAACCGTTTTTGTTTATATTCACACTAATGGAATATCTTTAATTGAACCAAAATGGAAGGACTTGGGGATAAAAAATCCCAAAAAAGTAATTAAGTTTTTGGAGAATTACAAATGGTCAAGTTACGCTGATTATCTTGGCAAAAAAAATTTTCCATCGGTGACCGAAAGGAAATTTCTTTTGAAAGTTATGGGCGGTAAGGAAGGATGTAGGAAATTTATTAACAGTTGGATAAAATATAAGAAAGAACTTAGAGATTGGAATAATATTTCTCTCGAATAATCAGAGTAACAGTTCTCAGAGAACTGTTCTCTGAGAACTGTTACTCTGGATTTGGACGTCTTTGACACGGGAATTATGCCTTCAACCGGAACCCCTGAACCCGGCGGCTTAAATTGGTATCCTGTCTTGGAATTTTTAAAATCGGTTTTTAAGACCAAAAACGTTGTCGGTTTTGATGTTGTTGAACTTTGCCCTTCTCAAAATAAAGCTCCGGATTTTTTAGCGGCGAAATTAATTTATACTTTGTTAAGTTATAAATTCTCTGTCCGCTAAAATATTAGAATTTATAATTTTAAAAATCCGGCGGATTCCGATGGAGATTTGATATAATAAAGATACGTAATGAAAAATAAATCAAACAATTACGCGTTTATTGATAGTCAAAACCTGAATTTGGGTATTCAGAAACTTGGATGGAAGTTAGATTATCAAAAATTCAGGGTCTATCTTGCCGAAAAATATGGCGTCAAAAAGGCATACATATTTATCGGCTTTGTGGCGTTAAACCAGTCACTCTATGATCGTCTCCAAGAGTCGGGTTTTATTTTGAAATTCAAGCCGACGATACCGGATGCCGATGGTAAAATCAAAGGGAATATTGACGCAGATCTTGTTTTGCGAGCGGCGCTTGAATTAAGCGATTACGACAAAGCAGTTATTGTCTCAAGTGACGGCGATTTTTACTCACTCGTACAGTACCTATATGAGAACAACAAACTAGAAATCGTATTAAGTCCAGACAAAGAAAACTGTTCAAGTCTGCTCAAACAAACAGCGAAAGAAAAGATATGGTTTATGAATAACCTGCGAGATAAGCTTGAATACAAAAAGAAAAGCACCGCTTAAAGACGAAACATTAAGAAGTGCCTTTCCCTAGAAATACGATTTCATTATAGCAAACCAACAACCTATGTCAATAGCAAAACTGGGGAAAAAATTTTTAAGAACTTGCCCGCCTAAATTTTGCTTTGCAAAATTTTTGGATTTAGAATTTAGCCCAAACTAATTTTTCCCTGCGATTCAATTTCGCGCAAAAAGAACTCAATATCCTCGGCTTTATAAATCCGATAATTATTTATAGGGTGGCGATAAGCCATTAATTTTCCTTTTTTGTCCCAATTCCTTAAAGTTAGAGGAGTAACTTCTAATATTTTAGCGACTTCTTTAACGGTTAGATATCGCCTTACAGGAGGAAGATTTATGTGGTATAAAGGCATATTAGTATAGTTTATTAAGGTTATTAGTGTATCGGCTCTTAATTTTTCTACAGAAACATTAGTAAACCTTCTTATTTTATTTTAGACCATCTAAAATTCCTGTCAAGTCCGACTTTAATAGAGAGAACGGGTTTCCGACATTTTTTCAAGAGAAGAAGCAGATTTACGCGGATTTCAGCGTTTTATCAGCGTACCTTCTTCAGCGTATTATCTGCTTCTACTTAGTGAGTTTTCCACATCTTGCCTTCCGAAATTTTCCAAATTTCGGAAGGAAGAAATGGGATAAGGTTTTTTATTTTGCTTCAAGGTTTGCCTTGGCCGGTTTCGCTGTTTTCTTTTTGGTCTCTGGGGCAGCGCCAATAAAACTTTTGCAGGGCTCCCTTATCACGGCTATTAACGCCATTAACGGAGAAGAATCTAAGTTCATTAATTTTTATAGTTCTTTCTCTGAGGGCGACCCCGAAGGGATCCCTTCGGGGTCCTACGGGGCAAGCTGGCAAAATCCAGAACGGGCTTATGGCCCGCCCGATGTTTTGCCAAGCGGAGATTTAAATTCGTTTTCCGAAACAAATTCAGCGATTTATAAAACTGGTCCTTTAAATTTAATTCTTGAAAAATTTGAGACCGGAGAAAATTTGGAAAATGATAATTTTCAGTCGGCGAAAATTAAATTTTCTTTTGCCATTGGCGAAAAGAAATTTGATTTGGAATTAGTGCCATTGGCAACAACAACATTCGCGACAACAACCACCGAAGAAAGTACGGCGACTTCAACAGAAACTGCGGCTACTACAACAGAAGCGACCACAACGATTGAGACCTCAGAGCCCCAAAATTCAATACTAGGCAAAATTAAAAATTTATTTGCTAATTTATTTATAAACCTCAAATCACAATTAGCTTCTTTTGTCTTGAGGATGAAAGAGTTGGGTTTTAAAGTGGTCAAGGCGGAAGACGCCTCAACAACCATATCAACCACATCAAGCGAATTTTTTTCACAATTAGACACAAAAATTATTATTTGGTATTCGTTAGCGGATGGTTCGACAATCTCACCACAAGTTTGGCAAAAATTAGCCACGATTTCTAATTCCTCAATGTCAAACGCTCTAAACCGGGGGTATTTTGAAGAGGAAGCGCCGTTCATCAAAAGTTTTGAGGATGTTAAAAATTTAAAAATTAAATTTGACGGAGTAGTGGGGGGAGAAACAAATATTTCTGCTTATTTGGATAGTGTTTGGGTGGAAGCAAAATATCAACAGCAAAAAACTACGACAATTGCGACAACTACGGTGGCGACTACTACCTTGACTACAACAGAAAATCAAGTAGCAGGAGCCACAACGACAGAAGCAACAACGACTAACGCAACCACAACTGAAGCCACTACAACTAATGCCACAACAACCGAGACAACGACAACTGAAGCCACTACAACAGAAGCGACAACAACTGAAAAACCAAAGATACTGAAACCAAAAATAAAAATTAAAGATAACTCACTATTGATTAATGTTTTTAAAAAATCTTTTTCCGCTGACGAAGAACCAACTTTTGAAGTTAAAGAACCAGAAATAAATCTCCAACAATTAATTGAGACCGGAAAAGGGGAACTAATTGAAGGCGAAATCATTTCTTCCAATATCGCAGAGATTTCAACTACTTCAATAGCAACCACTACCGAAGCAACCACTACCGAAGCTACAACTACCGAAGCTACAACTACCGAAGCCACTACATCTGAGGCAACTTCCACAGAAGTAACAACTGTATCAACCACTGCTGAAGAAACCTCTACAACCACTACAGCATCAACTACTGCCACCACCGCACTTCTTCATATATATACTTTAGCTTCCTTGATTGATTCGAGCAGTACCGAAGCTACTACGACTACTTCTACTTTTCAAAATCAAATTGATATTAAAATTTTTGAGCCAACGGGAAAAGAATCTTCTTTTACTCCTCAAATAATATCTCAATTAGTTGGCGGTAAAGAAAGATTTGAAATTAAATTGCCAAAGCCAGAAAGAGATTTCAAGCCGGGCAAGTGGAAAATGGAGATTGAAATAGAGACAGAAAGAGCAATTTTTGTGGCTGAGCAAGAATTTACTTGGGGTGTCTTGGCCATCAATGTCAATAAATCCATTTATGTATTAGAAGCTGATAATACGCTGATTAAGAACGCTGCTCAAAACGCTGAAAAGGCCTACATACAGATAGCGGCGTTGAGAGATGATGGGCACACGATATGCGACGCGAAATTGGAATTAAGAATTAAGAATCAGGAATCAGGAATTGAAACGGTTTTGTCAACGGAAAATGGAACAATTGAGTATAGTGGAAAGTGCGGGGCGAATAATGTTACGGATACGCCTGATTATTTTGCTTATTATGAGTTGCCTACGGCAACTGGAATTTATGAAATGAAATTGACTAATCTTGATAATGGCTATGAAATAGAAGATTCTTTTGAGGTCAGAGAATCGGTGCCTTTTGATGTTGAGAGAATCGGGCCTACAAGGATTTACCCGCCGGCGAGTTATGAGATGACGATGAAAATTAAAATGAATCAGGATTTTCAGGGAGTGATTAAAGAATCTGTGCCGGAAGGTTTTGAAATTACCAATATCTCAGCCAACAAAAAATCCGCGATTGTCGCGGACTCTTTGGGAGTTTTCAACGTAGTGCAGAATTCGGGATTGTCAACCTATTACCAATATAGCAAACCAAGAAACCTTGTCAAGAGCTTAACTGTGGATAAATAAAATGCCATGGAGGTGGGGGGAATTGCACCCCCGGACTCCTGGTTGACAATCCCGAGTCCACACTACGTCACCCCCAGGGCAACTTCATCATATCAAATCATTGATGAAGGAGCAAATAAAATAATTGAGTGGCAAGTTGATTGGAAAGCGGGTGAGGAATATGAACTAAAATATCAATTTGACGCGCCGGATGTTAGCCCTTATCTCTACTTACTTGGGCCCTTAAAATTCAGCGTTAATCAGCGTAATAATCAGCGTGAAGGGAGCGAAGCGACCGATCCGCTTCTACAAAGCGAAGTATTTCGCGAAATACGAGCGTGGCAGATTGCGGCGGACTTGCTGGTTATTATAACCAATTCTCCATCAACCACAACCGGTGGCTGGACAAACCCAACTGGCGCCTATGCAGATGGCAGCGCTTCTACGTCTATCGTCAGTGCCAAGCCTTCTGCAACTCAAACATATTCTGGATATGGTTTTGACATTCCATTTGGCTCACAAATATCACAAGTTAGAGTTAGACTTGATGCTTGGACTGGAGGTAACGAATACATTGAACTTCAGGTGAGTGCTGATGGCGGAACAACTTAGGTTCCAGCAACTGCATGGCAGTCTGCCGGTTTAACGGCAACAGAACAGACAATATGGGTTGATGTGACAAGCTACGCTACTTGGACACCTGCAGCTGTAAATCAAATTCAAACAAGGGTTGACGCATACACGCAAGGTAGCGCAGGTACAGTTTATCTGGACTGGATACCAGTGGAAGTAACATATTAATGGTTGATGGACAAATGAAATCGGAGACTCATTTGAATAATTTCTCTTTAGATTTTTGATTAAGTTTGAATGATAATTTTTTAATCAATTTCAATT
>JAHIOY010000052.1 GCA_018894495.1 Patescibacteria group bacterium | reverse complement strand
TTTTCGAGAAACTTGAAATGCAAAGTTCAAAATTACAGTTAAAAGTTCAAAGTTTTTGAATTTAAATTTCATAACTTTTAACTTTGAATTGCAACTTTTAACTTTTAATTTTTAACTTTTAACTTTGTTCTGGTTGGTCATATGAAAGCCGTAGATTCAAAAAATATATTAACCAAGAAAGAACCTGAAAAGAGGCTGCTTATTCCCTTGAAAAAGAAGGGTGGCCGCAATTTTAGCGGCAGGGTTACCGTTCGTCATCGGGGCGGCGGAGTAAAACGTTCTTATCGGCTCGTTGATTTTGGGCAAGAAAAATTGGGAGCGCCGGGCAAGGTTACTGCCATAGAATACGACCCCTGTCGAAGCGGTTATATCGCTTTAGTTGAATATCAGAACAAGGAAAAAAGATATATTTTGGCTCCAAAGGACTTAAAAATTGGCGATGAAATAATTTGCGCCGAGAAAGCCGAGGTAAAAACCGGAAATAGAATGAAATTAAAAAATATTCCGGTTGGAACTTTAGTCCATAATATTGAATTGGAGCCGGGAAGGGGAGGAAAAATATCAAGGGGAGCCGGCAACGCAGCTAAAATTTTAGCCGTTAAGGAAGGATACATTAATTTGGAAATGCCTTCAGGAGAGATTAGAAAGGTTCATCAAGAATGTTATGCTTCAATTGGTCAGGTTTCTCACCCTGAAAAAAAATTTGAAAAAATTGGCAAGGCCGGGAGAAGACGATTAATGGGCTGGCGGCCAACGGTCAGAGGAACGGCTATGAATCCTCCCGACCATCCCCATGGCGGCGGAGAGGGGAAAACGTCAATTGGCATGCCTTATCCCAAAACACCCTGGGGAAAACCAGCGCGGGGAGTAAAAACAAGAAAGAAAAAATGGACAGATAAACTTATCCTTCAGAGACGAAAAAAATAATAAACCTTAATAAAAAAACATATGAGCCGTAGTTTAAAAAAGGGTCCATATATTGACCAAAGATTATTAGAAAAAATGAAGAAGGCAAGGCCGGGAGAAGTTGTTAAAACCTGGTCCCGAGATTGCGCAATTGCTCCAGAAATGATTGGCCGGACTTTTGCCGTTCACAATGGCAGGGAATTTATTCCAGTAAAAATTGAAGAAAGTATGGTTGGCCACTGCCTCGGTGAATTTTCACCGACAACTAAATTTTTTCGCCACGGCGGCAGAATGCAGAGAGAATTAGAAACAAAAGAAGTCCAAAAAGAAACCGAAAAAGTGAAAGCGGTAAAAGTTGAAAAAAAATAATTTATGTCAGTTATAGCTAAACTAAAATATCTGCGAATAGCGCCGCGTAAAGTACGGCTGGTTGCTGATTTGATTCGGGGGAAAAGAGCCGAAGAAGCCAAAAATATTTTAAATTTCACCATCAAAAAAGCGGCTTTGCCCATTTTAAAACTTTTAAAATCGTGCCTTGCCAACGCTAAAAACGATTTTCAATTAGAGGAAGGAAATCTTTACATTCAAAAACTCCTTGTTGACGAGGGGCCAAAAAACAAAAGATGGATTGCCAGAGCTAGAGGCAAGGCAGATGAAATCCAGAAGAAGACGTCTCATATAACAATAATTCTGGAGGAAATCGTTAAAAAACCAAAAGAGACCAAAGAAATAAAAGAAATTGGAAAAACAGAAAAAGCTGAAAGACCAATCCGCCAGCTGGCGGACAAACTAAAAAAAGCGAAATTTAGGCCCGGAGCAGAGTTGCCCAAACTAAAAGGAGAACCAGGGCCTAAAAAAGTGGTTAGAAGAACGGCGTTTTAACCGAAACCGATGTACGAATTTACGAATCTGCGGTTTCGGCTACGAATAATTACGAAAGTATTTATTATGGGACACGAGGTTAATCCAAAAATGTTTAGAATAAAGGAGACAAACGATTGGGATTCGCGAGGATTTTATCAAAAAAATTTTCCTCAATATCTGGAAGAGGACTTTGCAATACGACAATTTTTAAAAAAGAAAATAGGAAATTTTGGGGTAGAAAAGGTTGAAATTGAGAGGTATCCGTCAAAAATAAACATTGTCATTTTTTCAGCCAGGCCCGGCCTAATCATAGGCAGGAAAGGAGAGGGAGCAGAGACCCTAAAAAAGGAAGTCGCGAAAATGAGCAAAATGAAGCCAAAACCAGAATTAAGATTAGAAATCAAAGAAGTTAAGAATCCCTGGGCTTCGGCTCCTCTGGCCGTTCAATGGATGGCGGAACAGGTTGAAAAAAGAATTCGCTATCGCCGAGTCCTAAAACAGACCCTGAGTAAAATTACAACCAATAAAGAAGTAAAAGGAGCAAGGGTTCAATTAGCCGGCCGTCTGGACGGCATAGAAATTGCCAGAACTGAATGGCTCAAAAAAGGGCGGCTTCCGAGACAAACCCTGAGGGCCGATATTGATTATGCCCAAGGACAGGCTTATTGTACTTATGGAGTCGTTGGAATAAAGGTCTGGATATATAAGGGCGATAAATTTTAGCCACTACGAATTTACTAATCACTACGAATTTACTAATCACTACGAATTTACTAATCACTACGAATTTACTAAT
>JAHIOY010000051.1 GCA_018894495.1 Patescibacteria group bacterium | reverse complement strand
TTAAACTGCTCCCAATGGTCCCGGAAGATCTGAATGAGCCGGTTTTTATAGTAAATTGGCTTGTTGTCCATCATCGTCTTTTTGTTGATTTTAGCATAATTTGAGATTAAAAGGGTCAATATAATTTCCTATGCTATCAAGAAAAATCTTTGTTGTCGTATATATTTACTTAATTTTTTAAAACGATTGATTTTTTGGAGCATTGCTTGTAAAGTCCAAAGGGCTTAGCAAATGAAGTAAAGCACAAACGGCATGTTAAGCTTTGTCGATCTCCTATCCTTCTTTGGATAGATAATTAGTTATTATCTCTCTCCATTGCTCAGGAGAGTCCTTGAGAAGTTGTTTCCAAGCAAACGTTTTGGCTTTCGCATGATGATTTGGACAAAGTGGAATGAGATTCTGAGCCGAATCTATGTTGATTTTAGTCATATTCCTGTCCTTCTGTGGAATAATGTGATGAATCTCAATTCCATATTTATCGTCGTAAAAGCAAGTTTTAACATAACACTTGTCTATAGGTATGCCAGCGCTTATCAATTGTTGTCTCCGATATTTTAAGTTTCCAAGTGCAGAATCTTCTTCCGTTGCATATATCTTCGCTAATTCATTTATAAGTTCAGATTTAGTTTTAAAATAGTTACGATAGTAATGAGGGCTAACTCCCCAAAAAGCTAACTCTCTTGGTTTCAGAAAATATTTATTTGTCATCGCCATTTTAAAATTTGCTGGCTTTATCTTGTTTTTCTCCTCAATTATCCATCTAATAGCATTTATGACGTTTTTTCTACCTTCTTTCCCACGAAAATATTGATTGGTCTTAGCGTGACGAAATTGAAAGGGCCTGTATTTATCGCGATAGGACTGGCAAACAAGAAATGCAACTACTGGAAAATGTCGGTAGTATCCATCATCTTTTTTTTGAGAATTCGCAAAATCTATACATCCGTAGAGGTCATTTTGAAAGAAATGATCTATAGTTAATCTACGAGGCAAGAAATCATCAATTTGCATTCCTAATTTTTCTTCTATTAGCCACCTTGTTTTTTCTATTGCTTCTTCCAATGTCCACTCTTTTACAGATTTAACTATTTTAAGCCGTAATTTCTGGCAAATTTGACCAAATTGAGTTTTTGTTAATCCAAGCTCATTCTGTATATAATTTGCTGGCTTCGACCCTATATTGTCTTTTATATATTGTAGCTCTTTGGGTCGTACATCCCTAATGATTCCTTTTTGACGCACTTCTTTAATCAATTCCATTTCAGTCAATTGATACCTGCTTGCGAGTACGTTGAAAGGAACTCCTCGCTTACATTCCTTTTCTAAATCTTCAAAATCTTTATCACTCAAGATCATTTCTGCTCCTTTTTTTCTTCCAAATTTCGCGGGCTTACCACCCAATAAAAAGGGGACGCATATCCATTACCGGCAACTGCTAAGTAAAACCGATAAGGCTGCATTTTCCCCCTCCCCTTTCGGGGAGTGATGCAGCTTACCTTACTTAGCAGTTAGAGGCCCTATATCCTCTCTAAGGTAAAGCCATTAAACCAAATTGTATGTACTTCTAAAGCAATTTTACCTCAATTAACACATAAATCAACAGCTTAATACACGTAGAACTATCTGAACTATTGACCTTATTCTCTCATAACGGTAGCTTGGTCGCAATCAGTCTTGACCGTAGTTAATCTAAATTGTCCACTCGCTGCTACCTTTCCTTTTACAATGCACTTCCAAGTATAATCCCCCGGTTCACCATAAACTTTAAAATCTTCCGGGAAATAAACAAATCCCCAGACATCACCTCTAACATCTTTTTCTAATTTGTACTCTTTACCGTTTTTATCTCTGACTATAAATAATGCTCTATACTTTTTTAATTCACCGTTTTTATCTCTAACCCCAAGTTGAACTGTAATGCCTTCTGACTTTTGCCAACTGATTTCAGTTTTTTTCTCAGCGAAACAATAAAAAGCAACTAGTATAAATAAAACTAAACAAGCAGCTGTTAACTCTTTTCTATTCATATATTTGTTTATCTAATCATTATCTTCTAAGGCACTCTCAAATAATCCTTATTATCATTTTTTCTTTATTTTTAGATTATATCCGTTCATTTCTTGCATATACAAATTATAAGCGTCTTTAATATTTTCTTTTAGTACTTTAAGAGTTTTGCCTTGGCTAAAAATACCAGGTATTTCCTTTAATCTTCCCAGATACCAATTATCAATTACTTATTGTAATATAGTCTGTTATAGATAAGGAGATACCTGTTTGTGCCCAAAAAGTGCCCTTGTGCAGTTTTTAACAAATGCCATAAATAAAAAGGTTCACCTTCCGATGAAAAGTGAACCCTTTTTGAATAAGATAGAAAAATAAAAGGATTTGTCAAAAAAGCTCTATTTCACTATCCTTTTTCTTATAACGTCTTTTATAAGATTTTCATCTATATCTTTTACAATCTTAACTTTTCCAATTTTTACAGGAAGAACAAATCGATTTGCTCCATTAACAAATTTTTTATCATGCCTCATCGATTTCATTATGTTTCTCAGAGAACATTTTGTTATCTTTGTAGGCAAACCGGATCTTCCTATTAGATTATCTAATCTTGAAAAAGCTTTATTACTTAATAAACTTAAACGACAAGCTATTTCCCCAGCACATAGCATACCGATAGAAATCGCTTCACCATGTTTATAAACTCTGTAATGCGAAGCTGCTTCAATAGCATGACCTATAGTGTGACCAAAATTTAAAATTATCCTGATGTCTTTTTCATCTCTTTCATCTATTTCAGTAATTTTTGCTTTTATTTTAACGCAAGTTAAAATTATATGCTTAAGACAAATGAAATCACAATGCAATATTTGTTCTAGATGCTCCTCAACATATTTGAACAAATTTGAGTCCTTTATTACCCCATATTTTATGACTTCGGCCAATCCAGATTTTAGTTCTCTCGCATCTAATGTTTTCAAAACAGCCAAATCCATACATGCCAACTTAGGCTGCCAAAATCCACCTACTAAATTCTTTCCTTCTTTAAGATTTACTCCTACTTTGCCACCCAATCCACAATCAACTTGTCCTAACAAAGTGGTGGGTATTTGGACATAACTCACACCTCGCCTGTAAGTACTCGCAGCAAATCCCCCTAAGTCTTCAACTACTCCTCCACCAAGAGTTACTATAACAATCTTTTTTTCTTGGTTTTTATCAAAATCGTGAATCTTTTCAAGTATTCTTATGTAAGTATCCACTGTTTTACTTGGTTCGCCATCATCTAGTCGAAATTGCCCAATATCACTAAATCCAGCGGACTGTAGACTTTTAATAAGCTTTTGACCATATAGTCTCCCGACTTTACGATCAGTTATAATAAAAATATCTCGTCCTATATTAAGGCTTTTAATACAATTGCCAATTTTATTAAGAATATTCCGACCGATAACTGTATTATAACTTCTGTCTATATCATTCAGAAGTCTAATTCTGATTTTTTGTTCCATTTTTACCTTTGCATTTATTTCTTCTGATTATTTTTGTATTTTCTTTCAAGCAAATTTCGAACAGCTTCGCCTAATGTAAAATCGTTTTGTACTGCATACATGCGGAGTGATTTGTGGGTCTTAGAGTCGACTTTAATTGTCTTAGATTGGAGGAATTCCGTATTTTTTAAACCTTTTTGCATCTATTTACCTTTTTCTACTTTTACTAAAATTCTACTTTTGACAATAGAGTATATACCAGGAATGGATATTTGTCAACAAAAATTTAAACGTATCATGGAAATGATACCATACATCGTTACCCCCTCTCTTATGAGGGGAAGTTAATAAAGCTTCTTTGTATAAGTAAAGAGGTTTTTGAAAAATTAAAGGCGGCTTTGGATGAATTCGGCCTGAAGCCAAAACCGGCATCACCTAAGCCTAAAACCTCTTTTCGACAAAAACTCTATAGAAAAG
>JAHIOY010000050.1 GCA_018894495.1 Patescibacteria group bacterium | reverse complement strand
TGCCAATTTACCTCGGAGAATATGTCTGGAGATATAATCACAGAAATTTAACTTTAAAAGAGCAAGAAAATCGCTTATTTGAACTTATTTTACAAGAACATCATAAAATAGTTAGTGCGGAAAATCGGACTTTACCCTATATTTCTGGCACCACTACTTTGGCTGCCACTGGCGGCTATGTTCTCAATGTTTCGCCGAGTGGCAATTTAAATGTCCGTCAGAATATTACTGCCACTGGCAATCTAACTTTGAGCCAACTTGCTACTCCCGATGAGCCCACTCTTAATGCTTCCAGTACTGGCGGTTCTTGCGCGGCTGCCACTTATTACTACCGGATTACCGCGGCAAACGACAACAGCGAAACCTTGCCCTCTGCTTCCACCAGCGTGACTTACACTGTTGCCAATGCCACCTCTTCTTTTTCCTGGGTGCCGGTTGACGGAGCGACCGCGTATTATTTCTATCGCAGTACTAATTCTGCTTTTGGTTCTGGCTCTACTGCTTCCTCAACTTTAGTCACGGCCACCTCAACCACCTATATTGAGGACTGCTCTGGCGACAGCAACCGCACCGTCCCATCTTCAAACACCATTGGCGGCGTTTTGACCGCCAGCGGCAACGTCGGCATTGGCACAACGACGCCGGCAGTTAGTTTAGAGATTGGTAAAACTGGTGATGCTACTTCTACTGTTAGATTCAGGATTCACGGTTCTGCCGATATGTCAGGGTCTCTTACTCAAAATACTGGTTCAGATATTGCTGAAAGATATCCCATTGATTCTCAATGTGAAAATAATAACAATTGTCCGGAAGCAGGGGACTTAGTTGCAATAGATGAGAACTTGACAATTCAAAAATCCTCTATTCCTTACGATTCAAAATTGCTCGGTGTAGTGGCTGATAACCCTGCCATTGTGATGGCTGGGGGATTAGATGCTTCTACTTCTCGGCCAGTGGCCTTGGCTGGCCGGGTATTGACTAAAATTTCTTTAGAAAATGGACCAATTACAATTGGTGATGCTTTAACTTCGGCTTCTTCAACATCAGGAGTGGCGATGACCGCCTGCGCTAAAGCTTCGGCGAGCCAAGAAAGCAACTGTAAGCCAGGAAGAGTTATTGGCATGGCGCTGGAAGAAATGTCAAATGTCAAATGTCAAATGTCAAATCAATGCCAAATGATAAATAACCAATTGATAGGCAAGGTGATGGTCTTTGTCAATCCTCATTGGCAAGGAAATGATTTATCGGTTCAGGAAAATGGTTCAGGTCAGATTGTCCAGATTGATATTAAATCCGAACTGGCAAAAATCGGCTTAATTGTCAATGAAAATGGCATTTTAGAAGTTCAAAAATTAAAGGCAAAAGAAATCTGTCTTGGGCAAACTTGTATCAATGAAGAGCAATTGAAAAAGGTTTTAGAAAAATGCGGGCCAGATTGCCAAGGAATAATTGAAAATAGCGGAGGCAGTTCCAGTCAGTCGACGTCAAACATCGACAGCGTTTCCGTTTCAACCGAAGCCGCCACCACAACCCAAGCCACCACGACCGCCACCACGACCGCCACCACAACCCAAGCCACCACAACCGCCACCAATACCGCGCCAGTAGCCCAAGATATAACCGCCACCACGACCTTAAATACGCCCATCAATATTACTTTAATTGCCACTGATGCTGATGGCGATACCTTGACTTATGCCACCACCAGTTCGCCGACCATTGGCGCCTTATCCGGCGCCCCGCCCGATTTAACTTACACCCCAAATAAAAACGCCACCGGCACCGACTCCTTTACTTACAAGGCAAATGACAACAAGGCAGATAGCAACGAAGCCACTGTTACAATTATTATTACCGAATGACATAATGTTGACGTCAGACGTCAACATATGAAGAAATAACAGGAATGTTGGGTCTAACCGATAAAACACAAACTTGACTTATAAAATAATCGGGCTAAACTATAAGTATGATTAAAAGAAACCTTTTTTTAGAGCTAAAAGCTCATTTGGACAAAAAAGAAATCAGTTTGATTATCGGGCCAAGACAAGCCGGAAAAACAACTTTAATGTCTCTTTTGGCCGACCATCTGAATAAGCTCGGAAAAGCTGTTGTTAGTTTGAATTTTGACATAGAAAGAGACAGGGAATTTTTGGGTTCGCAAGAAAAATTGCTCCGTAAAATTGAATTGGAAATCGGTAAAAAGAAGGGCTATGTTTTTTTGGATGAAATACAAAGAAAAGAAGACGCCGGCCTTTTTCTCAAGGGTTTGTATGATATGAATTTGCCGTATAAATTTATCGTTTCCGGCTCGGGTAGCATTGAGCTTAAAGAAAAAATCCATGAATCGCTTGCCGGCAGAAAAAGAATGTTTGAACTTGGTACGGTGTCTTTTGACGAGTTCGTGAATTTTAGAACCGATTATCGGTATGAAAATAAATTAAGCGATTTTTTTGAAGTGGAAAAATCGCAAACCCGCTTGCTTTTTGAAGAATTTTTAAATTATGGCGGTTATCCAAAAGTTGTTTTAGGGGAAACAGAAGAGGAAAAGATAAAAATAATAGATGAAATTTATAGAAGTTATGTTGAAAAAGATATTTCCTATCTTTTGGGCGCGCGAAAAACGGATGATTTTACCCGTCTGTTAAGATTGATCGCCGGCCAAATAGGAAATTTAACGAACATTTCCGAACTTTCGGCCACTTTGGGAATTTCAATCCCGACTGTCAAAAATTATCTTTGGTATTTGGAAAAAACATTTATTTTAGAGAAAATTACGCCTTATTTTAAAAATGCCCGCAAGGAAATAACAAAAGCGCCGGTGTATTATTTTTATGATATTGGTTTGCGGAATTACGCGGCAGGAGATTTCGGGCGGATTAGATTAGATGATAATATCGGGTTTGTGTTTGAAAATTATGTTTTTAGCGCTCTCAAAGAAAAAATAAAGCGCACTTCAGCATCGCTTAATTTTTGGCGCGCCAAAGACAGCGCGGAGGTGGATTTTATCATCCATTCCGGCAAGTCCGTTATTCCTGTGGAAGCGAAAAAGCAAAATTTGAAACAGCCGAAAATTACTCGCTCGCTCCGTAGTTTTATAACTAAATATAGTCCGGAAAAAGCTTATGTGGTGAATTTAACGCTAAGCGATGAAATAACGGTTGGAAATACGGCAACGCATTTTATCCCATATTACGGGCTTTGTGATATAATGCGATTATGAGGGAATTCTTAATTTTTAACTTTTCCACCACCGATGCAACAACAACCGAACCTGCACTGCCTGAAGCAACAACAACTGCCGCCACAACCCCTAAATAGTTAAAAGTTCAAAAAGAAAAGTTCAAAGTTAATTTCAAAATCCAAATGACAAAAACAAATATAATCTGGAGGAACGCACTGCAAAGTTTGGCGAGGATATTATAGAAATTGCTATAAATCTTAAAAAGAAGCCAAAGAAACAATGCACTGACTTAGGATGATTGCCAAAGCAAATCCCGACAGGGCAAAAGAATGCCGCAAATTATGGCAAGAAGCCCACGAACTGCCTTGATATTCTCCGCGATTATTCGTTCTAAAAAATAAAGATTTTGGCATTTAATCATTTGACATTGAATTGGCATTCAAGTTTCTAGAAAACTTTCGTTTTCTAGACAATGACATTTGTAATTTGTCATTAAGTAGAAATTTTATGAACCACAACCAGTTAATCATCGCAATAGGAATAATATTTATCTCGCTTTTTGGCGCGGCTGATTTTGCTTCTGCTGGCTGGTCCGTCGGCAAATTCGGGTCGGCAATTGATTTTAACGGCACCTCAACTTATGTAAGCGCCGGCAATGTTTCCAGCGGAATTCAGATCGTCTCTTTCTGGCTCAAGCCAGACAACTTGACAAACTATGTAATTGACTTAAACGGCACTCAGACAATCACCCTTGCCAGCGCCGCAATTTCAGCCAACAATTTCACCAGCCCGACTATTTATGTTGATGGCAAAGTTTCCTCAACCGTGCCCGACACCAACTGGCACCATATTGCCATTACCACCGGCACAGGAGTTAATGCTTCCGCTGTTAACATTGGCAAAGTCGGCGCCAATTATTTTGACGGTAAATTAGACGAGATTAGATTTTACAACTACGCGCGCACGGCAGATGAAATCCGGCTTGATTATCAAGCCGGCTATGCCACGCATCTCGGTCCCTCCGGCAAAACTTGCTCTGAAGACCCGGCGAGTTGTATGGATTATGGCTTGGTGGGGAATTGGGGAATGGACGAAGGCGCGGGACAGACGGCTTATGATGCCAGCGGAAATTCCAACAACGGCACGCTCGGGTCTTCAGCGTCCGCGGACACAAACGACCCCAAATGGATAAGCGGTAGAGGTCAAACCTCTACGGGAGGAGGTTTGACCTCAACAGGCGGCGCCCTGCAGTTTGACGGCATCAATGATTATGTCAATGCGGGGAATGATGCGAGTTTGAATATCACGGGTGCGATTACGGTTGAGGCGTGGGTAAAATTAAATAGATTGAAAGTCAATGATAGAATCATAAATAAATATGCATTTACAGACGCTACTAACAATTCTGGGTATTATTTGAAAGTATCAGAAAGTGGCTATCTTGCGATGGGGCTTTTCAATAATAATACCCACGTAGTGTATTCGCCAAGTCCAATTACAACAGGTAGTTGGTATCATATAGTCGGAACATTTAATGGCACACAAGAAAATCTTTATATCAATGGAGTAAATGTTAAGACTGCCGCATAGAGTACTCCAATTTTAGGAAATTCAGTCATTTTACAGGTTGGAGTAAATTATAATGAGACTCCAAACGGCTCCATCAACGAAGTCCGCATCTACAACAGGGCGTTGAGCGCGGCGGAAGTCCAGCTTGCCTATGATAGAAGCAAAGGAAGGCACTAGGATTAGTTAAAAGTTAAATAGGGGAATGTTGAGGTCTAACCTCAACCAATTCCAAATCTTCAATTAAAGGAGATTAAAGGAAATTAAAGGATGATAAGGGATGATGGGGGATTTAACCCCCCCTTAATCTCCTTTAATCTCCTTTAAATTCTCTTAACATCCCTTATGCCCAATTATTTCAAGACCCGGCAGTGGACACATCCGGAAGGTTATAAATTTTTAGCGGTCTGGACTAATGCCGCGCTTTTGAGGTTTCTCATCCGTAAATTTACCGAGGAATTGCCGCGTTCAGAATACCGCTCCAAAACTCAACTTGACGATTCAGCCAGGTCAGTTGTCTCTAATATAGAGGAAGGTTACAAGCGACCGACAACTAAGGAATATCTAAGCTTTATAGGCTTCAGTCAGGGCAGTTTAGAGGAAATTAAGGGCTTAGTGAGACAATCCCATCAAGATGGGTTTTTGAAATCGGTACCGGGTTCGAGTTTAGCCGGTTTGGGGATAGATTTAAAGGAGTTTAAAGGATTGTTAAAGGATACCAAAGGAGAAATTCCCTTAGAAATTCTCTATCCTCCCTTAAAATCCCTTAATTCTCCCTTAGAATCCTCTAAAGGTTTTCGCCTGACCTTTGAAATGTTCATGGAACTAATTAACAAGACAGATTATTTATTCCGTAATCTGGTAAAATCCTTGGAGACAAAAATGGCTGAGGAGGCGCCAATGTCGCCGCGAGAAAAATGGCTTAAAGTCCAAGCGGTAAGGCGATTTGAGGAGGACAGAAAACTAGACGAAGAATTAAGAAAGACAGTAGAACAAGCAAGGGCGAAAAGAGAATCCCTTGATAACCCTTGACATCCCCTTGATTTATTTTATTTAATTTTGTAAAATAAATTAAAGGATATTAAAGGAAGTTAAAGGATTGTTAAAGGAAATTAAAGGATGTTATATGACCAACATTTTCAATAAAGTAATAAAATTCAGTTTGTATTTATTGGTCTTCTTGTTGCCGATTTTTTGGCTGCCGTTTTCTTTTGAGGCATTTGAATTTAACAAGCAGTATTTGCTTTTCTTTTTGGTCTCGGTTGCCTTTTTTGCTTGGCTGGCAAAGATGGTTTTGGTTGACAAAGAAATTCGCTTTCGCCGAACGCCCCTTGATATTCTGGTTTTAATATTTTTATTAGTGGCGATTTTGAGCGCCGTTTTTTCAGTTGATAGAGTCGCCAGTGTGCTTGGATTTTATGGGAGATTTAGTGATGGGCTGATTGGGCTGCTCGGTCTGGGAATATTATATTTTCTCATTACTAATAATGTCAGGGATGTTATTAAGGGAGAATTAAAGGTGTCTAAAGGAGAATTAAAGGAAGGCGAAATCCCAAATCCCAATGACCAGGCAAACCCCATTGTCTCGAAAACAAAAGTTTTCGAGAAACTTGAATCCCAAATTCCAAACATTACGGTTCAGGGTTTATTAAGGGTCTTTTTATGGTCAATTTTCTTTGTTATTTTGACGAGTTATTTTTCTATTTTCGGCATCTGGACAAAAATAAATACTTTGCTTTCCGGGAAATTTACCTTGCCGCCAATAATGACTTCGCCCTTTTTTAACCCTGCTTCTGGTTCTTTAGAGGGCTTGGCCATATTTCTTTCTATTATTCTCGTTCTTTTAGTTGGTTTGCTTTTGAGCCGAGCCCAAAAAGACGGAAAAATAGGCGCGTTTTGGTATTATTTATTATTAATTTCGGCTTTGGGTTTGGAAATTATCATTGATTATAGAGCGGCTTGGCTGGTTTTATTTTTGAGTTTGTTCATTTTTGTCGTTTTGGCTCTGGGAAAGCGGTTCTTCAGAGAAAATGTCAATCGTCTTTTATTGCCCATATTATTATTTATTGTCGCCCTGATTTTTCTTTTCACTGGTATTTCTAATTTAGCCAAGCAGCAATTACCTCAAGAGCAGGTCTTAGACCAAAAAACCGGTTGGCAGATTTCTTTGAAAACAGTAACCAACAATGTAAAATTCGGCTTTTTGGGTTCAGGAATTGGGAGCGAGCAGTATGATTTTGCCAAATTCAAACCTGTTGAATTTAATCAAAGCGCTTTGTGGCAAATAAGATTTGACAGGCCAGGTTCTCATTTTGCCGAAATTTTGGCGACAATGGGATTTTTGGGCTTGATTTCTTATTTAATGTTAGTGGTATTATTTTTGTTGGTTTCGTGGTTTTTATTAAAGGATGTTAAGGGAGAGTTAAAGTCGTCTAAGAGAATTCAATTTTCAATACTGATGGTTTTCGCGGCTTTAGTGATTTCTCAATTTGTCTATTATCAGAATTCTGTTTTGGCTTTTACTTTTTGGACTTTTTTGGCGCTGGGGGTTTTAAGTTGGCAAAAACCAATCAGCGAAAAAAAATTTTCCTTTAAGGACTTCCCGGAATTAAATTTGGTCTTAACCGTTGTTTTAATTTGTCTGGGAGCGGCGCTTTTGGGAGGTTATTATTTTGGTCAGCAATTTTATAGAGCCGATGCCAATGAGCTTCAAGCCCTAAAATTATTTCCCGGGCCGGAACAGACCGCTTTGCTTGAAAAAGCGGTTCGTCTAAACCCTGAACGTTCTCAATACCTTACAACTTTAGCCGGAGCTTATTTATCAGAAGCAATAAGCGAAATGGCAAAACCAAGCGAGCAAATAGACCAGTCAAGGTTGCAAACGTTGGCAGCCAAAGCCATTGAGGCCGGAAAGACCGCCACCGCTAAGGGTCAAAACCAAGTGACTAACTGGGAGACATTAGGAATGATTTATCGGGATATATTAAAATACTGGCAGGCAGGCGGCGCTGAAGAGTGGGCGCTCAAGTCCTTTGAAAAAGCAATTGAACTGGAACCAACCAACCCTGTTTTGCGGACCGAATTAGGAAAATTATTAGTCATTAATGAGCCAGAAAAGGCGAAAGAGGAGTTTGCCAAAGCAATGAAATTGAAACCGGATTATTTTGACATTGAGGCGAATTTTCAATTGGGCCGCCTTTACTTTAATGACAATAAAATTGACGAAGCCATTAGTCAATTTAAGAAAGTAATTAGTGTTTTTCCTAACCATTCAAATAGTTTATATGCTTTAGGTTTGGCTGAGCAGAAAAAAGGAATGAAAGAAGAAGCCATTTCCGCTTTTGAAAAGGTCTTGGAATTGAATCCCGGAAATCCGGACATGGTCAAAAAACTGGAAGAACTAAAGAGATAAGTTAAAAGTTAAAAGTGCAAAGTTCAAAATTGCAATTCAAAGTTAAAAGTTATTTAATTTTGATTTTTAACTATAACTTTTAACTTTTCTTTTTAAACTTTTAACTTATTTATGGAGAGCCAATTCCCAGAGTTAAAGATTATACCCCAAGACCGGTTGATTCTTCACGAAGAATTTGACCCAAAAAGGGCGGCAAAATTAGCTCAGAGAATAAAGAAAGACGGCTATTTCAAAAACCCGATAATAGCGGCGGAAATTAATCACGGTTCTAAATTTTTGGTTTTAGACGGCGTTCACCGAATTACGGCTTTAAAAAAACTGAATTGCCGCAATATCGTCGTTCAGCTCGTAGATTATTTCAATGAAGGTCTTAAGGTCTATACTTGGGGTCTTATGCTTTTGGGTTGCCGCAAAAAAGAACTGCTGAAAAGGATTGAAAAAATAGGGGGTATAAAATTAGATAGAGCCGAAAAGGGAAAAAACCTGGTCGGCTATTTAATTTTTAATGATGGCGATATTTTTCTACTCAAAGCCGCTGGCAACTTAAAGCAAAGAGCGGAAAAATTGGTGGCAGTTGTTGATGCTTGCGGAAAGGTTTCAAAAATTAGTAGAGTATTAAAAAGCGAAATTAAAACATTGCTCAAGAGCCATAAAGAGGAGGCCGCGGTTTTGACTGTTCCCGATTACGAGAAAAAGGATATATTAGAACTTGCCCTAATTGGAGTAAAACTTCCGGCCGGCATCACCCGGCATATTATTCCAAACAGGGTTTTGGGTTTGGATATTAAATTATCTCTGCTGAAAAATAATTCATCGCTTAACCAAAAAAATAAAATGCTCAGAAAAATTATTGCCCAGAAAACAAAGGAGAAAAGAATAAGATTTTATCCGGAATCTGTCTTTATTTTTGACGAGTAATATGAGAAAAAAAATTTACCTTGATTATGCGGCTACCACTCCGGTTGACACTCGGGCGCTAAAGGCGATGCTGCCTTATTTTACGGAGAAATTCGGCAATACAATGTCCCTGCATTCTTTCGGTCAGGAAGCCAAAGAGGCGCTGGAACAAAGCAGGGAAGCGGTGGCTGATTTGATGGGAGCTAAACCCCAGGAAATATTTTTTACCGGTTCAGCCACCGAGAGCAATAACACGGTTTTAAAAGGCATTGCATTGGCTCATAAAGAAAAAGGCAGGCATATTATTATTTCTCCAATAGAGCATGACTGCGTGATGGAATCCGCCAGATTTTTAGAAACGCAGGGATTTGAAATAACTCGGCTAAAAGTTGATAAATACGGATTGGTTGACCCGGCTGTTCTCAAAAAAGCGCTCAGAAAAGACACTCTCTTGGTTTCAGTAATGCACGCCAACAATGAAATTGGGACAATTGAGCCGGTCGCAGAAATTGGAAAAATTTGCCGTGAAAGAAATGTCTGTTTCCATACCGACGCGGCCCAGAGTTTTGGCAAGATTCCCATTGATGTCAATAAAATGAACATTGATTTGCTGACCGCCAGTTCCCATAAAATATATGGACCAAAAGGCGCGGCTTGTCTTTATATTCGGGAAGGAGTAAAAATTCTGCCTCTTTTGCACGGCGGAGGACATGAGTCGGGCTTAAGGTCTTCAACGAGCAATGTGCCGGCCATTGTCGGATTTGCCGAGGCCTGCCGGCTTTGCCAAAAGGAGCTCGTCAAAGAAAGCCAAAGACAGAGTAAAATGAGAGACAAACTGCTCAAAGGAGTTCTGGAGAAAATTGAGGACTCGCATTTGAACGGCGAGCCTCAAAAACGGCTGCCCAACAACGTTAATTTCTGGTTTTCTTTTGTTGAGGGCGAATCAATTATTATTCAATTAGATTTATTGGGCATTGCCGCTTCCACCGGCTCGGCCTGTTCTTCAGAAAAATTAGAGCCCAGCCATGTGCTTTTGGCAATCAGTTTAAAGCCCCAGGAAGCGCACGGCTCTTTGCGTCTGAGTTTGGGCAGATGGACAAAAGAAAGCGATATTGATTATGTTTTAAAAGTTCTGCCAAAAGTCATTAAAGATTTAAGAAAAATTTCACCGTTCAAAAAGAGATATGACTAAAATCGGACTCTATACATCTGGCAACGTCAAACGTTGCCAGATTGCCAGACGTTCAAAAAGAGATAATTTTTATGCCGATTTATTCAAAAGAAATAATTAAACACTTTAAAAATCCTCAAAACGTAGGGAAAATTAAAAAACCTTCTGGCCGTGGCCAAGCCGGCAATTTTTTGTGCGGCGATATTATGACACTTTATCTGAAAATTGGTGAAGATAAAAAAAGAGAAAAAATTATTAAAGACATCAAGTTTGAAACCCTGGGCTGCGTGGTTGCCATAGCCAATACAAGTTTATTAACAACAATGGTAAAGGGAAAGAAATTGGAAGATGCCTTAAAGATTAAAAAAGAGGATTTGCTCAAAAGTTTGGGTCAACCTTTGCCCCCATTTAAAATTCATTGTTCAGTTTTGGTCGTTGATGCTTTAAAAGAGGCAATTTATGATTATTATTTTAAAAATAAATTAGAAATTTCAGAGGACTTAGAAAAAGAACACCAAAGAATTACGAAAACAAAGGAGGGCTTGGAAAAAAAATACAACTGGCAACGTTTAACTGGCAACGTTTGACGTTGCCAGACTCATTTTCTTTCTTTAGTGATTTTTTTCTTCCAGAAACTTTATTAAATAGTAAATTACCTCGTTAACCGGAGTCGCCAGATTATGTTTTTTGCCGAGTTCCAAAATTTTCCCATTTAAAAAGTCAATTTCTGTTTTTTTTCCTTTGATAATGTCCTGGCACATTGAGGGATAATTTGTATAGGTAGATATTTTTTTTTCAAATTCTCTTTGAAAATTTCCATTTATATTTATACCTTCTGCCCGAGCCACTTCCAAGCACTCTTTTATCAATAACTCTCTCACCTTTTTTAATGGTTTTGATGCCACCTCATTATTTCTTATTTTAAAGAGAGCAGCCAAAGGACCGAGAACACAATTTACAACCAATTTTTTCCAGATTTCCTTTTCCATTTCTTCTTTCAATTCTGCCTCAAGCCCCGCTTCCTTAAAAATATGAGCAATTTCTTTCCCAATTTTATTTGAAGGAAGAATGGTCTTTTTGAGCCAACACTTAATTTTTCCTGGTTCTAAAAACTCACTGGCGCTATAAACAATTCCTCTCTCAATTTTACATTTCTTTCCTATAATTTTTTTCATCAAGTCCTCGTTTCCCAAACCATTTTGAAGGACTAAAATGACCGTGTCTTTTTTGAGCAGTTTTTTAATTTGGCTGATTGCTTTTTGGGATTGATGGGCTTTTGTTGTCAGCAAGAGCAAGGAATTTGGCGGTATCGTTTTAATCCGAGTTTTTGCTTTCACTTGAAATGTCTCTTTTACATCGCCAGAAATCCGCAAGCCGTCGGATTTTATTGCCTCAATATGTTCTTCCTCGCCAATAAGAGTGACATCATTTTTCCGCGAGAGCAAAGCGCCCAAGACGCTCCCGATTGCTCCAGCGCCTAAAATGAATATTTTGTTAAATCTCATAAGTGTCAACTATTGGACGTGCGACCAGACGTATTGGCAACGTCAAACCTCGTCACCCTGACTTATTCAGATTTGGCAACGTCAAACCTCGCCAATCTTTTTTAATGAAAACTATGCTCTGGGCCGGGGAAAATTCCGGTTTTAACTTCTTCTTTAAATTTTGTTACGGCTCCTTTAATTTCGCTGCTTAAATCTAAATATCGTTTGGTATGCTTTGGTTTAAAGTTTTCTTGCATTCCGAGCAGGTCGTTAATGACCAAAACCTGACCGTCGCAATATTTGCCGGCGCCAATGCCGATGGTCGGAATTTTCAGGGCTCGGCTGATTTTTTTTGCCAAATTTTCAGGGACGCATTCTAAAACAATGCTAAATACGCCCAAATTTTCTAACTCCTTAGCGTCTTTTAAAATTTTTTCTGCTTCTTCTTGAATTTTGCCTTTTACCCGATAATTTTCTGCGGTTTGAGGAAGAAGACCCAAATGACCCATTACCGGTATTTTGGCTTTTCGCAGAGTCAAAATTATTTTTGGCTGGTTTCCTTCTAATTTCACCGCTAAAGCGCCGGCTTGAAGGAATTTTTTTGCATTCTGCAAAGCGATTTTTGGCGTCTTATAGCTGTTTATTGGCATATCTCCGACTATTGGAGTCGTTTTTGCGCCCCGAGCCACGGCCCGGGTATGGTAAATCATATCTCCCATTGTCACCCCTTTTGTGTCGGGCTTGCCTTGAAAAACCATACCTAAACTGTCGCCAACAAGAATTAGGTCAATCCCTGCTTCATCAAGCAGTTTTGCCATCTGATAATCATAAGCCGTAAGCATGACAATTTTCCCTTTTTTATTTTTAATTATGTCCTCTTGCTTCATAATTTTAATTATATCAATCAAACAAATCCGTGCTCAAATATCTTTCTCCGGTATCCGGCAGAATAGCCACGATAGTTTTACCTTTTCCCAATTTTTTGGCTTTTTTAATGGCGATATACATCACAGCCGCGGAACTCATGCCTGCCAGAATTCCTTCGCGCCGCGCCAAGTCCCTTCCGGCCTGGCGAGTCGCCGGCACCGTGTCTTTTGATATTTCAATCACTTCATCAAAATCTTTCTCATCGTAAATCTGGGTAGGATTCAGTTCTTTAGAATTTCTCAGTCCTTGTATCGCCGCGCCGAGCTCCGGCATTACCGCGATAATTTTGATATTGGGGTTGAATTCTTTGAGCCGCTTTGAAACGCCAACTCCGGTGCCAGCAGTGCCGATGCCAACAATTACCATATCTAATTTCCCCTTAGTTTGTTCAATGATTTCTTTGCCAGTTGTCTCATAATGGGCTTGAATATTGGCCGGATTTTTAAACTGGTCAAGGTTAATATATTTTTCAGGATACTCGGCAAGCAGATTATTTTTCATCTCTATCGCCCCGGCCGTGCCTTTCTCGCCGGGAGACAAAATCAATTCGGCGCCATAAGCCCTGATTAATTTTCTTCTCTCCACGCTCACCGACTCGGGAATGACAATAGTAATTTTATAACCTTTCACACCAGCGAGCATAGACATAGCAATTCCGGTATTGCCGGAACTTGCTTCCAATAAAATTTTATCTTTGCTTATTTTTCCTGTTTTCTCGGCGTCTTCAATCAAATAAAGCGCCATGCGGTCTTTCAGCGAACCGCTGATATTGAATTTCTCAAGTTTTGCCAAAATCACGGCATCGTTTTCTCCGGTTAAATTATTTATTCTTACGAGCGGCGTTTTGCCGATTAGAGTTAGTATATTTTTATGAATCATAATTCCAATTTTTAGCATATTATTTTTTTAAACATTGTCAAGCCCAGTAGTAGAATTTGGACAAGTGTCCCGCAGAAAGCGGGACACTTACGATGCCGAAGGCAGTCCAAATTTCACTACTGGGCAAGCCCTGACATTTGTGGCAGAATATAAATATGAGAACTGAAACTCCTAAAATCAAGAAAGTTGTGGTTGCAATGTCGGGCGGCATTGATTCAAACGTGGCAGCCGCCCTATTAAAAAAAAGGGGCTTTAATGTGGTTGGGGTCTTTATGAAATTAGCGGATTTACCTCATTTCAAAGAGTCCGAAGTCAGGGCGAGAAAAGTGGCGAAAATTTTAAACATCCCTTTTTATGTTTTCAATTTTGAAAAGGAGTTTAAAAAAAGAATTTGCGACTATTTTTTAGATGGATACAAAGCGGGGCTTACCCCAAATCCTTGCGTTGTCTGCAATAAAGAAATAAAATTCGGATTGTTATTAGAAAAGGCATTAGATTTAGGTGCTGATTATATCGCTACAGGTCATTACGCAAGAAAATGTAAAATTCAAAAACCATTGTCTAGAAAACGAAAGTTTTCTAGAAACTTGAAATGCAAAATGACAAATCAAAATTCAAAAATTAGATATAAACTTTTGATGGGAAAAGATAAAGAAAAAGATCAATCGTATTTTCTTTGGCAGTTAAATCAAGAGCAATTAAAACACATTTTGTTTCCGGTGGGGGATTGTCTCCGAAGCGAGGTTGAGGGCTTGGCAAAAAAATTCAAGTTGCCTTTTGCCGGCGTCAAGAAATCCCAGGAGGTCTGCTTTGTCCCGGCCGGCGTCAGTGATTTTCTGAAAAAATATCTCAAACCAAAACCCGGCCAAATCATCTGTTCAAGGTGGAACCTTAAACAGGAAGTAGTGGGGGAACATCAGGGGTTGTGGTTTTACACCATTGGTCAAAGAAAAGGGATAGGCAAATTAAAAATTAAAAATGAAAAATTAAAAATTAAAAAAGGAGAAATACCGCCTCTTTATGTAATCGGCAAAGCTCTTAAAAAAAATACGTTAATTGTGGGGTTGGAGAAAGACCTTTATAAAAAAGACCTCGCTTGCAAAAATGTCAATTGGATTTCCGGTAAAGAACCCAAGTTTCCCTTAAAGGTAAAAGCCAAAATCCGCTATCGTTCCGGTTTAGCCTCAGCAACAATTTATTCCCTAATTCCTAATTCCAAATTCCTAATTCGATTCGCAAAGCCCCAGCGCGCCATTACCCCGGGCCAATCGGTAGTTTTTTATGCTAAAATGGACGTGCGACCAGACGTGCGACGTCCAAACGATAAATGCCAAGAACTTTTAGGCGGCGGAATAATCAGGCGTGCGATGTAAGTTGGACGAAGTTGGACGTCGCACGTCAGACGAAATTGTCGAGCCTCGCCAAATTAATACAATAAAATAATGAAAAATCAATACTTCGGCGATAGAAGCGATTTTTTCAAGTATGACTTGGTTCTTACATTAATTGAGAAAATAGACAACCTAAAGTGCTTCACTTATATTCCAATGCTAACACAAGACGATGGGTCTGGTGACGGCGGTTTGATCAACTATGACGGAAGCAGTCGAAGAGACTTAGACGATTTTCTAAAGAACTGCATTAGAAAATCAAATAGGAACATAAAAAATCTTTATTCTTTTATGTCAAACTACAAGAATATGGAATACCATCCTTATAAAGATGATGAATATTTTTCACATGCAGGAAGGAAACAGTATTTTGATTGTGTTGACTCCTCAATCCTTAATAGAGCAGTAATATTAATCGATCCAGATAATGGGTTTGAAGTCAAGAGTATGCGAAGTGGTAATGGTCATAAATACTTGAGGTATAGTGAGTTAAGTATTTTGTATGACCGTATGGATTCAGAGTCATTAATTATGGTATATCAGCATATCCCAATGTTCCTCCCAAGAATAAAGCGAGAGGATTACTTTGCCAAGATTGGAAAAAAGATTTGCAGATGTATGACTGCGAGAGAACCTTTGTGCCTCTCTGATAACAGGGTTGCCTTTTTTATCATGGCGAAAACTGATGATCTACTAAATAAAACTTGGAAAGTCATAAATGATTATGTAAAAGAAAATAAATATTATATAGGGACATCGGGTTTCAATCCTAATTAGACGCAAATTGGACGTGTTGAAATGGACGCGAGATGGACGTGCGATGCCCAACTGTGCTAAAATAAACAATTGGAATTGGACGTGCGACCAGACGTGCGACGTCCAATTATTTAATGAAGTATGAAAGGAGATATTTTTCACGTTTTGAATAGAGGAGTTGAGAAAAGAATTGTATTTCTAAAAGAAAGTTATTATCTTAGATTTATTTATAATTTCCGTGATTTTAACGATGTTGAAAATGTTAAATTTCCCTACAACCAAAGGCGAGACAAAGCACATTTAAAATTGAATGACGGCAAGCCAAAAGAAGAATTAGTAGATATTTTATCTTGGACTTTGATGCCAAATCATCCCCACCTTTTAGTCCAGGAGAAAATTGATGGAGGGGTGAGTATATTTTCAAAAAAGATATTCGGGGGATATACAAAATACTTCAATGAACTCAACGAAAGGAGTGGAGTATTGTTTCAGGGAAGAACAAAGATTATAAGAGTGACTAAGGAACCCCATTTGATTCATCTTCCATTTTATATTATGACAAACCCCCTGGATTTAATAGAGCCGGGTTGGAGGGAAAAAGGCATTCAAGATTTGAAAAGAGCCATTGATTTTTTAGAAGAATATAGATATTCAAGCTTTCGCGACTTAATTGGTAAAGAGAATTTTCCTTTTGT
>JAHIOY010000049.1 GCA_018894495.1 Patescibacteria group bacterium | reverse complement strand
TATGTTTATCGGTGAATACACATACTTAATAGATGAAAAAAAGCGATTGGCTATTCCGGCTAAATTCAGAAAGGAATTAGGAGTTAAAGCGGTAGTTACCCGAGGCATTGATAATTGTTTGGTAATTTATCCTTTGCCGGAGTGGAAAAAATTAGCCAAAAAATTGGAGAGCTTGCCAAGCAGCCGTTCGGATAGCCGGGTATTTGTCAGAATTATGCTATCGGGCGCGGTTGACGTTGAGTTGGATAAATTAGGAAGAATTTTGGTTCCAGATTATTTAAAAAATTATGCTTCTTTGAAAAAAAACGTTTCAATTTTGGGTTTATCCAATAGAATTGAAGTTTGGGACGAAGAGAAATGGCAGGGATATAAAAAGAAAACAGAAACAGAAGTAGGGGACATCGCGGAGCGATTGAAGGAACTTGGAGTATAATCGCTCCGCTAAATTAAAAACTAAAAAATAAAAATGAAAAACGGTAAGGAAAAACTTAAAATTGAAAATTTTTTACTTTTTAAATTTTTAATTTGAGCAAAGCGAATGCATATACCTGTTCTTCAAAAAGAAGTTATCCAGTTTTTGGAGCCAAAACCGAATGAAAATTTTATTGATTGCACAATCGGCGAAGCAGGGCATACGGCCGCCATCCTTGAGAGAAATAAACCCGATGGGAAAGTTCTTGGGATTGAGATAGACCCAGAACTTTATAAAAAATTGAAATCCCGGATGGCGGAATTTTCAATTTTTCCCGATTTCATCGAGGATCCTCGATGGCAAAGCCATCGGGACAATTTTCAATTTTCAAATAGGTTGGTTTTGGCAAATGACTCGTATGCGAATTTAAAAAGGATTGTTGAGAGAGAAAAATTTGGGAAGGTTTCAGGGATTTTGTTTGACTTAGGAATGTCAAGCTGGCATTTAGAGAAATCGGGTCGGGGATTCAGCTTTCAAAGAAACGAGCGTTTAGACATGCGCTATCAGGGACTGGAGAGGGACAGGAGAGGGACAGGAGAGGGACAGTCCCCCAAAAACCCTCAAAAAACGGCGGAGGAAATTGTTAATAATTGGGCAGAAAAAGATATTGAAAAAATTTTAATGGAATATGGCGAAGAAAGATTTGCCAAAAGAATTGCTAAAAAAATTAGCGAAGAAAGAAAAGTAAAAACGATTAAAACAACGTTTCAACTGGTGGAAGTTATCAAAAGGGCAGTGCCTGTCTGGGAGCAAAAAAAGAAAAGACATTTTGCCGCCAAAACATTTCAGGCGTTAAGAATTGCAGTTAATGACGAGTTGAATAATTTAAAGAAAGCGCTGCCTCAAGCATTAGAGCTCCTGAAACCCGGAGGAAGATTAGTGGCGATTTCATTTCATTCCTTGGAAGACAGAATTGTGAAGCATTTTTTTCATAAATATTCGCCATTCGCATGTAAAATTTTAACAAAAAAACCGCTTTTGCCTTCAAAAGAAGAAACAAAAATTAATCCCCGTTCCCGCTCCGCAAAATTGCGGGCAGCGGTAAAACAATAAAATTATTTACCCCGTTAGAAATTTACAAAAACTAATATTTCTAATGGGGAAAAATCATAAAAAATATGTTTAGAATTTCTAATGGGGTGCGCAGAACTTTCAATATAAATCAATCGGCTCAGAAAATAAATCATTTTTGGAGATTGAGCTTGTTTTTAATATTCGCTCTTTTAGGTTTTTATATTTTTCAGCTTAATGAAATAACTAAGGGAATGGAGCTTGTTAAAAATTATGATAAAGAATTAAGAAAACTCTCAGAGGAAAATAAACTTTTAGAAATTAAATTTTCTCAATTAAATTCCATGGCTAATCTCGGGTTATTGGTGGAGAAGTTAAACTTTGACGAGACGGGAAAAATTGACTATATTAAGATTCCAGAAGGCGTGGTTGCGACAAAATGAGCAATTGGCGACTCAATTTAATTTTTTTCTTGTTTGTTTTTTTCGGGTTGGCAATAATCGGCCGGCTTTTTTACCTTCAGGTCTTAAGGGGGGATTACTATCGGGCCATCGCTCATGGCCAGCAAAAAACAATTAAAGAAGTGAACGGCGAGAGAGGAAGGATTTTTTTTAATGGGGGCCAGATTTTAGCCGCAAATGAAGAGGGAAAATTTTTATACATTTCGCCAAAGGAAATTAAAAACAAAGAAGAAATGGCAAGGGCAATCTCTGAAATAATAAATTTTCCAGAAATCGCTATTTTGGAAAAAATTAAAAAAGATGATTATTTTGAATTACTTAAACCAAAGTTGACAGTTGAGGAAATAAATTCGCTGAAAAAATTAAATTTAAAAGGAGTTTATCTGGGAGACAGTTTATTTAGAAATTATCCTCAAGCAAGTATGGCTTCTCAAGTAGTCGGATTTTTAAGCGGCGAAAGGGGGCAGTATGGCGTTGAAGGTTATTACGATGAAATTTTAAAAGGCAGAGGAGACCTGCAGGAAAAGCTCAGAACGCCGTGGGGTTATTTGACTTCTTCTTTGGACCAAAGCGCGACAAAAGGCGCGGATATCTGGCTCACCATTGACTACAATATTCAATTTAGAGCCGAAGAGCTGCTACAAGAAGCTAAAAAAAATTTTGACATTGAAAGCGGCCAAATAATAGTTATGGAGCCAAGTTCGGGAAAAATTCTGACTCTGGCTAATTTTCCGAATTTTGACCCAAATCAATATCAGAAATATGCTAACGAAGAAAAGTTTGCTCTTTTTCAAAATTCAGCCATTCAGAAAATCTTTGAGCCGGGTTCAGCATTTAAGCCAATAACGATGGCCGCGGCTTTGGAGGAAGGCAGGATTACTCCCCAGACAACTTATATTGACGAAGGCAAAGTTCAGATTAAAAGCAGAACTCTGTACAATTTTGATAAAAAAAAATGGGGCGAGAGAACAATGACCGAGGTTCTGGAAAAATCAATCAATACCGGAGCGGTATTTGCCCAAAGGCAAATAGGCGATGAAAAGTTTTTAAAATATATTGAATTATTTAAATTTTTTGAACCAACAGGGATAGACTTAGAAGGAGAGACCTTTTCTGTTAATCCCGGGCTAAAAAAAGGAAAAGAGATTAATTTCGCCACTGCCGCTTTTGGACAAGGAATTGAAATGACTCCTCTCCAATTAGCTCGGGCTTTTTCTGCCATTGCCAACCGCGGCAAGATTATGAAGCCCTATATCGTGGAACTGACCGAGATTAGACCTCAGTCAATTCCAGAGGAAACGATTATTTCTCAAAAAACTGCTTCTCAATTAACGGCAATGCTCGTAAACGTAGTTGAAAACGGCTATGGAAAAAAGGCAAAGGTTCCTGGTTACTATATTGCCGGCAAAACCGGAACCGCCCAAGTTCCGTATGAAAATAAAAGGGGTTATGAGCCAGATAAGACCATTCAATCATTTGTTGGATTTGGCCCGGCTTTTGAGCCCAAATTTTTAATTTTAATCAAATTAGACAACCCAAAGACCAGAACCGCTGAATATTCAGCCGCGCCAATTTTTGGCGACTTGGCAAAGTATATTATTGATTATTTGGAGATACCGCCGGACTACGAGTAAATCAACGAATAGCGAATTTATTACGAATTTGCGAATAAACGAATTCGTAAATTCGTATATTCGTAATGTATTCGTTATTCGTTGATAGTAACTATGAATCTCTTAACAAAACTTATTTTTTTTCTGAAAAGACCCCCAGTGGTGATTATAACTGGCGAGGGCAGAGCTGGCGCCAAGGAAGCCATTTTTCAGGTCTTAAAAGAACATTTTAAAATCGGAAGCGACCTCTTTATTTTTGCTCTTTCAAATTCAAAAGAAATTAAATTTTTAATTAAAAATTCATCATTGCCGGTTTTAGTTGTCGCTCGTTTTGGCGCTCTTCCCTTTGACTTGGTAAAAATTTTGCCTCCGCAAGGATATTTGGTTTTAAATTTTGACGACGAAACAAAACCTTCGGCGCGGGGTTTCGCTCCGCGGAGCTGCGCTTTTGGTTTTGGTCAAGGAGCAGATTTTAGGGTTAGCGACATTATTTTAAATTCGGGAACAAATTTTAAGCTCAATTATCAGGGAAACGTTGTTCCGGTCTGGTTGGAAGGAGCATTTGATAAAGAACATATTTATGCGGCTTTGGCCGCAGCTGCGGTTGGCACAATTTTGGGCTTAAATTTGGTTGAAATATCTCAGACATTGAAAAATTATCAGCCGTTGGCAAATCATTTAAGAAAGTAAGCGAGTTGGCGAGGTTTGACGTTGCCAACCGTTTAATTTAATACGCTGCCGTTGGCAGAGGGCAAAAAGCATGATATAATGGACGTGCGACGTCCAACCGCTATATCGTTCGCTTATTCGTATATTCGTAAAAATTCGTAAATTCGTAGTATTATGAAAAAAGATAAAAGAGAAATCTTTGTTGAAAAGCCCGAGAAATTGGGCGAGAAGCTCGTTGAAGAAATATACGAACGAGAAAAGAAAAAGGCGGAGAGAAAAGAATTTTTGGCTGAAAGCGAAAAAATTATCAAAGAAAAGTTGGAAAAAGAAATAAAGCTAATGAAGCTCGACCCCCAGCTTGAGGACAAAGCGGTAAAAAAGGCCCGGCAGATTAAGTCCTTGAATGTCCAGGGTAAAATAAAAAATTTGCTTGCCATAGCCGAAGAAATGGGAATTAGTTTTGCGGTCAAGGTGGCTGAAGATATGCAGGACGCCTATACTTTGGATGTATTTCACGACATCTTAGCGAGAGAGGGTTTATATAAAAGATTTAAAAAATGAATTTTTTAAATATTCCAACTTTACTTTTTCTCTTTGCCATAGCGGTTTTTGGAATTTTATTTTTTTTAATTTTAAGAAAGCGGCTGAAAAAAAAGATTTTTGAGAGTTTGAATATGACTCTCTTTTTAGTGACGATGCCAAAGTATGAATTGAAAAAAGAAGAAACGATGAAGACCGAAGAAAAGAATTTGATTGGCCAGATGGAGCAGATTTTTGCCAATTTTCTAAATTTGAGGCAAGGATTATTCAAAATTTCTCCCAGAATCGCTCTGGAAATTGCTTCCCAAATTGGCGGGACCGATATTTTATTTTATGCTGCTGTGCCTAAGTCCTTGGAAAATGCCCTTGAAAAATACGTTCACGGCGTCTATCCGCGAGCTTTGGTGGAAAAAGTTCCCCAGGACTACACTATTTTTGAGCCGGGCGGCTTTACGGCCGGCTCCTATTTGAAACTAAGCGAAAAGGCATTTTTCCCCCTCAATACCTATAAAAACCTGGAAAAGGACCCACTTTCAATTATTACCGATACTTTTAGCAAAATTACTCCAGACGAAGGAGCGGCAATTCAGGTGCTCATTAAACCCTTTCCCCAGTTAAGTTGGATAAGAATGGGAGAGAAGCTTTTATTCAAAATTAAGCAGGGAAAACCGCTTCGGCTGGCGGTTTTAGAGGCCTCGCGAATTCCGATTATTGATTTTATAATGGAAATATTCGGCGCTTTTACCAGATATTCCCAATATTCCCTTACACAACGACCAGGAGAACAAGGCATGGGGCAGTATATAGAAACGCAAAAGGAGTTAAGAGTTGACGAAAGAACGATTAAAGCGATTGAAGAAAAAATTCAGAAACAGGTCTTTCAGACCAATATTCGGCTCTTGGCTTCGGCCCAGACCAGGGAAAGGGCAGAGGAGATTTTGGGTCACTTGGAAGCGGCTTTTGGTCAATTTTCGCTCTTTTCTTTAAATAGTTTTTCCCCAAAAAAAGTTAAAGGAGCAGGATTGAGAAAATTAATCTATGATTTCAGTTTTAGAAATTTCAATTGGTATCAGAAAATTATTTTAAATATTGAAGAATTAACGAGTGTTTATCATTTTCCAACCCGTTTTATTGAGACCCCCTACATTAAAGCCGCCAGGAGCGTTGTCGCGCCGCCGCCGGTTGAATTGCCGGAAAAAGGAATAAACTTAATCGGGAAAGTCATTTTTCGGGGAGAAGAAAAAGAGGTCTCTTTTGCCTCCCTTGAAGATAGAAGAAGACATTTTTATATTGTCGGTCAGACCGGCACCGGCAAGACAAGTTTATTGCAGGAAACGATTAGACAGGATATTCAGGCCGGCCGAGGAGTGGGCGTGATTGACCCCCACGGCGATTTAATTGAAGCGACTTTAGCCAATATTCCAAAAGAACGCCTTGAAGACGTTGTTTTGTTTGAGCCATTTGATATGGAAAGACCGATGGGATTAAATATGCTGGAATACGAGACACCGGAGCAAAAGGATTTTGCCGTCTCAGAAATGCTCGCCATTTTCCACAAACTCTTCCCGCCGGAAATCATAGGTCCTATGTTTGAACATTATATGAGAAATGCCATGCTTGCCTTGATGGCTGATAGAAAGGAGCCTGGAACCTTAGTTGAAATTTCGAGGATGTTTACCGATGATGAATTTATGGAATATAAAATGAAAAATGTTACCGATTCTTTTGTAAGAAGTTTTTGGCTTAAAGAATGGCGGCAGATAACCGGGGAGACAAAATCCGATATGCTGGGCTACGTTGTTTCCAAGGTTGGCAGGTTTGTTGAAAATGAGATGATGAGAAATATCATTGGTCAGTCGCGTTCCGGCTTTGATTTGGCAAAAATAATTGATGAAGGAAAAATATTTTTAGCCAATTTGTCAAAGGGCTTGACCGGCGAGATAAACAGCTCGCTTTTGGGATTGATTTTGGTCTCAAAAATGCAAATGGCAGCAATGAGACGAGCAAGGATACCCGAAGACCAAAGAAAAGATTTTTATTTATATATTGACGAGTTTCAAAACTTCACTACTGATTCAATTGTTACTATTTTGTCCGAGGCAAGAAAATATCGGCTGAATTTGACCTTAGCCCACCAATATATTCCCCAATTGGCCGAGCCAATCAGAAATGCGGTTTTGGGAAACGTGGGAACAATTGCCGCTTTCCGGATCGGCGCTAATGACGCTGAATTCTTGGAAAAGCAGTTTGAACCCGAATTTTCCAGATTTGATTTGGTCAATCTTGATAATTTCACCCTGGTTATTAAAATGATGATAAAGAACAAAATTTCCCCTCCCTTTAAAGTGCAGTCGGTGATGCCCCGAAAGGGAAATCCGGAAATCATTGAACCAATTAAAAAATTATCCAAATTAAAATACGGCCGACAAAGAGAAATTGTTGAAGCCGAAATCGTAGAAAGGTCGCGACTAACCGAGATTTAATTTCAATTGACTTTCAGTTTCTGTTGTGGTAAATTAAATTATAATTGATTCGTTAAAAATCAATCTTTATTGATTTTTAGACTTCGTTAAAAATCAATCTTTATTGATTTTTAGACTATGAAAGAAGAAATTAAGGAAGTTTTAGAGGAATATAAGGAGCATACCGACAAGAAAGTTGATAAAATTGAGAAGAAGTTTGATGAGAAAGTTGAGGAAATCAAAAGGTATTTTGATGTAGCCAGAGAAGATTTTGACGGTAAGGTAGACTTAATTGCTGAACAATACGATTCAATTATAGAAAAGTTGGACTCTCATGATAAAAAGTTCGTATCAATTGAAGAAAAATTAGACTCTCATGAGGTGCGTTTGGTTTCAATTGAAAAAAAGTTAGACTCTCACGAGGTGCGTTTGGTTTCAATTGAAAAAAGCATAAAAATAATGGAAAAGGATATAGAGATAATGAAAGTGGATATCGCTTTTATTAAAAGTGGATTAAAGAAAAAAGTAGATATTGAAGAATTTGAGGCATTGGAAACAAGGGTGGCAATTTTAGAGGCAAAAAATAGATGAAAAAGAAAAGAATTACAATTGAAGATTTGGCGCGGATGGTTCAAAAAGGATTTTTAGAGACAGCTAATGGCTTTTTAGAGACAGCTAAAAAAGATGAAGTCAATGGCCGGTTTGATGAAGTCAGTATACGGTTTGACAAGGTAGAAGACCGTTTAGAAAGAATTGAAAAATTAATCTTAGCGGATCACAAAAAAAGAATAGAAAAATTAGAATTTGAAGTAAAAGAACTAAAAGAGTTACTAGCTGTAAAATAAAGGTCAAAATTAAGCGAAATTTAATTAAAAAATTATGGAAGGACCAAGAAAAAGACCAGAATTTAATATTTTTAGGAAAAGACCGGAACAAATAAAAGCGGACCAGGAAAAGAAAGAAAGTGATGCGAGAATAAAGAGAGAAAAGAAAGAAAGTGAAGCGAGAACAAAACAGCAAGAAGAAGAAGCAAAAAGGAAAAGGAAAGACGAAGAAAAGAGAACAAGAGAGTGGGAAGAGCAGGAAAAGAAAGATAAGAAGGACACGGAAAAAAAAACGAAAGAGGATGAGAAACTTAAGAAGGACCAAAAAAAGCAGGAAGAGAGGCAGAAAAAAGAGAAACAGAAACAAGAAGAAGAAGAAAGAAAAGAGTTGGAAAATCAGAGAAAGAAAGCCGAGAGAAAGAAACAAGCAGAAATAAAGGGAGTGAGAGGGGT
>JAHIOY010000048.1 GCA_018894495.1 Patescibacteria group bacterium | reverse complement strand
CGCGGGATTTTCTTCTTGATTTTTAAACAAAATTTCCCGCGGTTTTGCTCCGTCAGCTGGTCCGACAACCCCCCTTTCTTCAAACGTATCAATCAGACGCGCCGCTCTGGCATAGCCAAGCCGCAGCCTTCTTTGCAAAAGAGAAGCCGATGCCTTCCTGGCTTCAATTACTAACTTTTTTGCATCTTCGTAAAGAGGGTCTTCCTCAAGGTTTTGGAATGATGAACTGCCTATGGCTTCTGGCAAGTTAAAACCTTCAGTTAAAATTTCATCTGAAATTTTTGATTTTTGATTTTTGATTTTTGATTTTATATATTCCACCACTTTTTTTACTTCCTTATCTGAAGTATAAGCGGCTTGAATTCTTTTCGGTTTTGCAACCTCAGCTGAAATAAAAAGAAAATCGCCCAGTCCTAAAAGTTTTTCTGAACCAGCCATATCCAAAATCGTTCTGGAATCAATCTGAGAGGCAACCTGAAAAGAAATCCTTGAGGTGATATTGGCTTTAATTAAACCGGTAATCACCTCTACCGATGGCCGTTGAGTAGCGACTACTAAATGAATTCCCACGGCTCGAGCCATTTGAGCTATTCTAACGATATTCACCTCAACCTCTTTACCCCGGGCCGCCATTAAATCGGCTAATTCGTCAATAATTAAAACAATGTAGGGAAGGGGCTCTTCGTCTTTTTCCAATATGAGATTGTTATAACTTAAAATATCCCTTGCCTGAACCCGGGATAAGAAATCAAATCTTCTTTCCATTTCCGAAATTAACCACTTTAAAACATTAACAGCTCTTTGGGAGTCGCAAATTACCGGACACAAGAGATGGGGCAGTCCATTATAGATGGGGAACTCCACTCTTTTTGGGTCAACAAGGATAAGCCGCAAAATTTCAGGCCCCCCGCCAAAAGGATTTAGACCGCTCGGCGGCCGATAAAGCAAGCTTAAAATTAAGGAATTTAGAAAAATTGTTTTTCCGGCCCCGGTTGAACCGGCAACAAGCAGGTGAGGCATTTTAGACAAATCGGCATACACTGGAATCCCGGAAACATCTTTCCCCAAAACCAGGGTTAGGTCAGAGCCGGCTTTTTGAAATTGCTGGTTTGAAATCAAGTCCCGAAGACGAACCTTAGCCCTGAGTTTATTGGGAACTTCAACTCCAACCAAAGAGCGGCCAGGAATTGGCGCCTCAATTCTAATAGGATGGCTGGCTAAAGATAGGGACAAATCGTTGGAAAGAGAAGTTATTTTAGACAATTTTATTCCTTCGGCCGGTTTGAGAGTATATTGAGTGACCGTCGGACCAATATTGACTTCACACATCTCAACGGGAATATCAAAATTTTGGAGCGTCTTTTTGATGGTGGCTGAATTTATCTTAATATCGCCGCCGTTTGGAATCTCCTTTTCGCTTTCAAGCAAATTTAGAAGCGGCGGCTGATAAAAAAATTTCTTCGTTTCACCGAGCGACTTTAACTTTAGTTCCGGCAACTCTCCTGGCAGAAGCGGTGAAGGAGAAATTTTAGGCGAGGGCTCAATTTCTTTTAATTTTAATTTTGGCTCCCCCATAAGTCCTTTTACCAAGCGAGTAATTAAAGGTTTCCGACCCCCTAATTTCTTTTCCTCTAATTTGGTTTTTTCTTCCCTGACTAAAAGACGATTGAAGTTTAATAATTGCCAAAAAATGAGCAAACTAATAATGCTCAAGGCTAAAAATATAATTTGAGTCACCCAAAATCCAAAAAGCTTCAAAAAGAGTTTCCCGACATAGCCGAGGTACCCTCCTTCATTAGAGTCGGGTTTCAAAATTTCTAAAGTCCCGGAAGCGCCAAGGATAAGGAAGAAAGCGGCTAAGACATAAGAATAGATAAATTTTTTATATTTGCTGTATAAAAATGATAATCCGGCTAAAAGAAGAATTAAGGGGAAAAGAAAAATTGCTTTTCCAACCAAGAGCAGAAAGAGCCGTATTAGTAATTTTCCCACGATTCCCGAAAGTTCAAAAAAACTGAGACAAAAAATTATAGCCAAAAGGAACATTAAAATTCCAAAAATCAATTTTTTTGTTTCTTCGGGCAGGGTAAAGAAAGAAATTTTCTTTCTTTGTTCAAATTCTTTAGAAGAATTTTTATTATTTTTCTTCTTAGCCATCAAAATAATTCAAAATTTAAAGTTCATTGTCTAGAAAACCAAAGGTTTTATAGAAACTTGAAGTTCAAAATTATAGTTTAAAGTTCAAGGTTTTTGTCTTAAATTTCATAACTTTTAATTTTGAATTGCAACTTTTAACTTTTCACTTTGAACTTCAAACTTATGAAGTTTGCTCTTTAATTTTTGCATTATTTCTTAAATCCGGTGCCAACTGGAATCAGTTTGCCGATGATAACATTTTCTTTTAATCCCGCTAATTTATCCTCTTTCCCTTCTAAGGCCGCTTTTATTAAAACCCGCGACGTTTCTTGAAAGGAGGCAGCCGACAAAAAGGATTCGGTTGTTAAGGAAACCTGGGAAACGCCAAATAAAACCTGAACGGCCTTAATTGGTTTTTTCTTTTCTTTTTTTAGTTTATGATTGGTTTCCAAAAACTTTTCTTTCTCTATAATTTCCCCGGGAGTAAAATCTGAGCCGCCGCCCTCCTTAACCTTTAAGCGCGAAAACATTTGACGAACTATTATTTCAATGTGCTTGTCATGAATGATTGCTCCCTGGCCAGCATATATTTTCTGGACTTCTTTAATAATATAGCGCTGAGTTAAGTCCTTGCCAGAGATTTTGAATATTTCTCTCAGGTCTAAATTTCCCTCGCAGAGAGAATTGCCTTTTTCAACTTTGTCTCCCTTTTTCACCAAAATTGCTAAATTGGGAGGGATTTCGTACTCAATAATTTTTTCACCGCCTTTGGCGGGATCCCGCTTCGCGGGAGATTTATCGTCTGGTTTAATTT
>JAHIOY010000047.1 GCA_018894495.1 Patescibacteria group bacterium | reverse complement strand
CATCGGGATTTGAACCCGAGTTACTAGGATGAGAACCTAGCGTCCTGAACCGAACTAGACGATGACGGCATAAATAATTTTTCTAGGACTTTTCTACTCTTCAGTGATTTTAAATATCTTTCCCTTTTATATGCATCGGATCTACTATTATAATGTTCTAGACGTACTAAAATAAATGGCTTTTTAGATTTTGTAGAGAGAACTCTCCCCTGATTATGTTTAATTAAACGGTCTTTAATGTTTTCCGTAATGCCTATATAGTAACTTTTATCTTTGACAGATTGGAGAATGTATAAAAATACCATAAAACAAATTTTTAGAAAATCGGGAACGATAGGGCCAAAATAAAAATTTTCAATTTTTCAAATCAAAATTCGCAACAAAAACTATCCTTCTGTTGGCTAAACATCTTTGAGGTAGGGACATCGGCCTTCAAACCTTATTTCCCCAAGTATTTATCAACTGCCGCAAGCGCCTTTTCTTCTTCCAAATCCAAAAGGTGAATTTTCGTCAGCGCCTCAAATAACGCCTTTCTTTCGTCAAAATCCATTTCCGGAAGTTTGGAGAGCAAAAAATTTTTGTCTTTTTCATCAATTCCTACCGATTGAATAAACCCTTTTAAACTTTCATCGTTAATTATTGGAAGTGTTGGCATATATTTTTAAATTTTATTTTGCTTTTTCAGAAGCGGGAGAAATCCCAATCCCAAAAATCATCTTAATAAGATAGACAAGCCAAGATATATTTCCTTTAACCACTTCTGGTGTCAAAGGATTGGCATTAACATAGCCATCAAATTTGTCTCTGGAAATATCTGCGCCCCAAATTCTTTTGGTATCAGAAATTATTGTTTCAGCGTCCTTATTCGGATCACCAGTTAAATTATATGCCATTTTTCTTTCCAGAGTTACATCCATGGCCTCCTTGCAATTTATTCCCTTCTCTTTACTTAATTCCTTTATTCTTTCCATTACCTTCGGGTCTTTCAATTCTTTTTTCAGTTTGTTTTCCGCAAAATCTCTAACCAAATCTTTCTTCATTCTCCCGTACAATTCCCTAATCCCTTCCTTTGCCTCCTCAGGAGAGGTGGCCATTTCTTTCATTTCCGCTCCAATAAATTCACCCGTTGTATCGTCTCGGAATTTCTCAAAAAGAAATTTTTCCAATGCTTTATCTGTATACGCTCCTACTTCATTACTATCTTTATCAAATAATGTTGTTGTTTTCTCTTGGACTATCCGCGGTTCTTTCCCTCTTATTTGGTCAAGCATTGATTGCTTAGCTTGTTTAGCCGGGGTCACTTCCCAACTCAATCCCAATTTACGCATATAACTCTCTCTTCCTGAATCGGTTCCCAAGTTCTTTGCCATATCTTCCATTGTCAACATTTGAGAATTATATGCTTCTTTAGTTAAATCTCTACCAGTAGTAGCAGTCGTTATTTCCTTCATTACTGAAGACAAACTTTTTGATTCGGTTTGAATATCTCTTACATCTTTGGTGGCTTTATCGTATACTTCTTTCATTCCGTCATAAGACGCGCTTCCCTTCCTTAAATCCGACAACTTCTTTCTCGCCATCTTTAATTCTTCTTCTCTTCCTTCTAACTGCTTGTTTAATTTTTCTTTTCTGTAGTGAAACTCATTCAAAGTGCCTATTGCTATATTATGACGAACTCCTTCCATCGTCCAACCTGCTCTCAAAGCGGCTAAATCGTCAATTTTTTCGTTATATTTAGCGTATTCCGGATTTTCTTTTAATTCTTTAAATCCTTTCATTGCCTCAACTAGTCCGGTTAAGGTTTTTTTATCTACCTTTTCTGGATCAAAACCAGTTCTATCTTTTATCTCTGTTTTATGCTTTTTCGCCCATTCAGAAGCAAAATCAAATTTTACATCATCTATTCCTTTCTTTAAAAAATCATCGGTAGTATTTCTGGTGTCTGAACTCACTTCCGTAACCCTTGCCCATTTCCCCAAAAATTCCTCATCGTCCCGAAAAGCGGACCAGGGGCTCTCCTGTTTTACTTTAACGGGCTGAAATTTTTTCTCCTTTTCTTCTAAAGGAGGTCCTTCTGGGGACTTTTTTTTCAATATTTCATCTTCCGCCTCTTTTAGGTCTTTTCCATCCAATACCCCAATTTCCTGAAATTTTTTTTCAAGAATAATTGAAACATTATCCTGCTTTAAAATAGCATCTTTTGTCTTCACATCCTTCCTAAGATCCTCCAACTCGCTACGCATTTTAGCCAGTTTAACTTCATCATCCGGCGTCCGCGTAGGCGTAGGCTTCTTCGTTATTTCTCTAAATTCTTTCTCCTTATTCGCGATACTTATTTTCTTCGTTGTTATCTCTTCCTCTAATGTTTTTCTCTCGCTTGCCACTTTCTTAACGGCTTCTTCCTCTGTCTTTTTCGGATCTTCCCCGGTTATATTTCCTGCCAACTCTGTCCTTGCCTTTCTTAAAGAATCTATTTTGTTTTCAAGTCCTTTCTTTTTTGCCGGGTCTTTCTCTTGTTCCAGCAATTTATTCAAATATTCATTCTCAAAATTTAATTCGCCAAGTATTAACTTTTTGGCTTGGGGAGAAAGTCTATCTATATTATCTATTTTTGAAGCCGTTTCTAAAACCTGAAGTTTTCTTTTCTTTTCTTCTCCTTCCTTACCCTCGAACTTCCCCGCCGCCTCTCTCACAAGCCCTTCTTTAGATGCGGTTAAACTATTTGATATTGTTTTCTTTGTTTCAACTGAAAACCCCTCCTTTTTTACGGGTTCAGTTTCAATTTTTATTCTTGGTTGTTCTGGCATATTTTTTTAAATAAATTTGCACATGATCAAAATTTCCTTCGGAAATTTTGATTGCTTTACAGAAATTCCGACGCAGTCGAAATTTCTGTACAATAAAATCCTAATTTGACCTTGAAATAGGACTTATCCACATTCCGTTTGTATCATAAAACACTCCGTGGAATAATGTCAATATCCTTTGGGAAATTCTTCCTTTAATCAGATTTTTCTTTCGTTTTTCTGACATCCCATCTGCTTACTGGTTTTGGTACGATGGGTGCTTCTACCGTTGCTGTCTCAGGAACTGGCTTTTTTCTCAACTCTGGTTTTTTTTCTTTTCCGAACAGTGTCTCCTTCAAAGAGGGTTTTTTCCCTCCTGCTCCCCAAGGCAATTTTTCCCTTTCCTCTTGCGCTATCGCTTCTATTATCCTTTTCGCTTCCTTTGTTTTCTTTTCTCTCTCCTCCATTTCCTTTTGCTTCTTTTTCTCTATCCTTTTTCTTTCTTCCTCCGCTTTTTTCTTAACTTCTTTATCCTTGTTTTCCTGCTCTTTTCTTGCTTTTTCTACGTCCTTGGCTTTTTTGTCTGCATCTTTCTTAGCCTGTTCTTCCAGCACTTTCTTATCTTTCTTTTCCAACTTTATTCTCGCTTCACTTTCTTTATCTTCTCTCTTTATTCTCGCATCACTTTCTTTCTTTTCCTGGTCCGCTTTTATTT
>JAHIOY010000046.1 GCA_018894495.1 Patescibacteria group bacterium | reverse complement strand
TTTTTATCGTATTCGTATATTCGTAAAAATTCGTAAATTCGTAGGATCAGTATATTCGTAAAAATTCGTAAATTCGTAGGATCAGTATATTCGTAAAAATTCGTAAATTCGTAGGAAATCATGTTAATGCCCAAAAAAGTTAAACACCGAAAGTGGCACAGAGGAAAATCAAAAGGTATTGAAAACAGGGGCACCGGCCTCGCCTTTGGCAGTTACGGCTTAAAGTCCTTAGGAACAAAATGGATTTCAGCCAGACAGATTGAAGCGGCCAGAAGAGCTATTCTTAGATATTTAAAAAAAGGAGGGAAACTTTGGATTAGGATTTTTCCCGATAAACCAATTACTAAAAAAGGAGTTGAGGTTCCAATGGGCGGGGGCAAAGGTTCGGTTGAATTTTATGCCTTTGCCATAAGACCTGGGAAAATTATTTTTGAGTTAGAGGGGGTGAAAGAAGAGACGGCCAAGGAAGCGATGGCCATGGCGGCAAATAAATTGCCAATTAAAACAAAATTTATTAAAAAATAGCTACTACGAATTTACTAATAATTATTTTTTATCGTATTCGTATATTCGTAAAAATTCGTAAATTCGTAGGATCAGTATATTCGTAAAAATTCGTAAATTCGTAAGGAATACTATGAAAACTTTAGAGTTGAGAGAAAAATCAAAGGAGGAACTCCAGAAATTACTTCAGGAAAATAGAGAAAGATTGCGTCAGTTGAGGTTTGATTTGGTCTCTGGTAAAGTAAAAAATGTCAAAGAAATTAGAGAAACCAAAAAAGACATAGCGAGAATACAAACCTTATTAAAATCAAAAATAAAAGAGCAAAATAACAACTTAAAGTTCAAAGTGAAAAGTGAAAAGTTAAAAGTTGCAATTCAAAATTAAAAGTTATGAAATTTAAAATAAAAAACTTTAAACTTTTCTGTAATTTTTAACTTTTAACTTTGAATTTTTAACTTGAGCGAAGCGAATATGCCTAAAAAACAATTAACAGGAACAATAATATCTGATAAAATGCAGAAAACAGTCGTGGTGGAAGTGGAGCGGATTAAGAAACATCCCTTATATAAAAGGAGATATAAGTTTCACAAAAAATATAAAGCCCATAACGAAAAGGGAGAGTATAAGATTGGCGACAAAGTGATTATTGAGGAATGCAGACCTATTTCAAAGGAAAAAAGATGGAGAGTTATAAAGAAGCTTTAACCTTACGAATTTACGAATCATTACGAATTTACGAATCTGCGCTTTCGGTTACCAATCTATTATTCGTATATTCGTAAAATATTCGTAAATTCGTAAGGATGAATATGATTCAGCCAAGAACAATGTTAAAAGTTGCCGATAACAGCGGCGCCAAAATACTTCAATGTTTTAGATGTTTGGGTGGAAGTTATCGTAAATACGCCCAGCTCGGCGATATGATTGTGGGAGCGGTAAAAGAAGCTGAACCGAGAAGGTTGGTTAAAAAACACGATGTAGTTAGGGCGGTTATTATCAGGCAAAGAAAAAATTTTAGAAGAAAGGACGGTACCTACATTAAGTTTGACGATAACGCCTGCGTTATTCTGGAGGAGAAAACAAAAAACCCCAAAGGAGGAAGGGTTTTGGGGCCGATGGCAAAAGAAGTTAAAGAAAAGGGATTTGATAAGGTTGCGGCATTAGCCGAAGAACTAGTATGATTACTACGAATTTACTAATTTTTACTAATATACTGATCCTACGAATTTACGAATTTTTACGAATATACGAATACGATAAAAAATAATTATTAGTAAATTCGTAGTGATTAGTAAATTTGTAGTGAATTATGAAGATAAAAAAGGGCGACACAGTTTTAATAATTTCTGGTAAATATCGGGGTAAAACGGGTAAGGTTTTACGGGCATTTCCAAAGGGAGGCAAGGTTTTGGTTGAGGGAGTTAATATTATAAAAAAGCACCAAAAGCCGAGGAAGACGGGAGAAAAGGGACAAGTTATTGAAATGCCATCGCCAATCAATATTTCAAATGTCCAATTGCTTTGCCCAAAATGCGGCAAAGCAACGAGAGTGGGATATAAGATAATGTCAATCCGCCAGCTGGCGGACAAAAATCAAAAATCAAAAATTAGGATTTGTAAGAAGTGCGGACAAGAAATTTAAACTATAAATGTCAAATGTCAAACTTCAAATGTCAAATCAAATCCCAATACCAAAACTTCATAAGTTTAAAGTTCAAAATGCAAAGTTCAAAATTACAGTTAAAAGTTCAAAGTTTTTGAATTTAAATTTCATAACTTTTAACTTTGAATTGCAACTTTTAACTTTTAACTTTTAACTTTTAACTTTGTTCTGATTGGTCATTTGGGCATTGGTCATTGATTAGGTCAATTAGGTCAATTAGAAATTTAAAACTTGCTAACCCTTTAATGCTTTGTTATATTATACCTGATGCCAGAAAATTCTCAAAACTTTGCCCTACCAGATAAACTGCCTCCTCAATCAATTGAAGCGGAAATTTCGCTTTTGGGCTGTTTGATGCTTGATAAAAATGCCATTGTCAAGGTAGTTGATTTTTTGAGACCAGAAGACTTTTATCGGGGACTGCATCGGGATATTTATCGGGTCTGCCGAGAATTATTTGAAAGAGGCGAGCCGATTGACATTTTATCCGTCTCTGAACGGCTTAAAGACAAAAAACTCTTAGAGGAGGTTGGCGGAGTTTCCTATTTAACCGAATTAATAAATTCGGTGCCAACTGCCAGCCATATTTTTAATTATGCCAAAATTGTTCAAAAGAAAAGAATTTTGAGAGACCTGATTTCTGCCTCCCAAGAAATTGGCAATCTCGGTTATAAAGAAACCGAGGAGATAGATAAGGTCTTAGATGAGGCGGAAAAAAGAATTTTCAGCATTGCTCAAAAAAGTTTAACTCAAAAGTTTATTCTGGTAAAAGACACCTTAGAGGAAGCATTTGAAAGAATTGATAAATTATCAAAACATAAGGGCGGTCTGCGGGGTTTGTCAAGCGGCTATGCCGATTTAGATAACGTTTTGGCCGGTTTTCAGAATTCTGATTTATTAATTTTGGCGGCCAGACCTGCTATTGGCAAAAGCGCCTTGGCCCTGAATTTTGCGGTCAACATTTCAGTAAACCAAAAGGTGCCGGTCGGCATATTCTCCTTAGAGATGTCAAAAGACCAAGTAGTTGACCGATTGATTTCCAGCGTGGCCGGAGTTGACCTTTGGCGGCTAAGAACCGGCCGACTCTCTGACCAGAGCGGAGATAATGACTTTGCCAAAATTCAGCAGGCAATGGGTATTTTATCCGAAGCGCCAATTTATATTGATGATGCCGCCACTGCCACTGTTTTGCAAATGAAAGCAATGTCACGAAGGTTGCAGATGGAAAAGGGATTAGGACTAATAGTCATTGATTATTTGCAGTTAATGGAGCCCTTAAATCCCAGTGCCAACCCGGTCCAGCAGGTATCCGAAAATTCTCGGGCTTTGAAAGCGCTGGCCAGAGAATTAAATATCCCGGTTTTAGTTGTTTCTCAATTATCGCGAGCGGTTGAACAACGTTCCCCTCAAATCCCGCGACTGGCGGATTTGCGTCAATCGGGATCCATAGAGCAGGATGCGGACGTGGTTTTGTTTATATACAGAGAGGACCGCTATCGACCCGACACTCAAAGAAAGGGTATTGCCGATGTAATAATTTCCAAACATCGAAACGGACCTGTTGGCAAAGTGGAGTTGTTTTTTGACGAGAGAACGGTAACCTTCAGAAATCTGGAAAAAGGTTATACGGAAGAGTAAAATGCACCCGCCATCTATTCAAAAACTTATTGATTTATTTTCTAAATTTCCGACGGTAGGACCGAGAACTGCCGCTCGTTTTGTTTTCTATTTAATGGGAAAAAGTCAAGAAGAAATAGAAGAACTGACAAAGTCAATTCTGGAATTAAAAGAAAAAGTAAAAATCTGTCCCTTTTGTTTTAATTCTTTTGAAGGAGAAAGCAAACTCTGCCCAATTTGCTCCAATCCTTCCCGAGATAAAACCCTGCTTTGCATTGTGGAAAAAGAAATTGACTTGGAGGCGATTGAAAAAATAAAAAAATACCGAGGGCTTTATTTTATTTTAGGAGGAACGGTATCAACTTTTAAAAAAGGGGATATTGAAAAATTACGAATTAAGGAATTGGTAAAACGAATAAAAGAACGAGCTGAAGTTCAGGAAATAATTATTGCCGTTAATCCCACTGCCGAAGGCAAGGCAACCGCGCTTTATTTAGAAAGGGCTTTAAAACCGTTTAATAAAAAAATCACCCGGCTCGGCCGGGGCTTGCCAGTAGGAGGAGAATTGGAATACGCCGACGAAGAAACCCTGAGTTCTGCCATAGAGGGGCGGAAATGACTAATTCCTAATTTCTAATTTCTAATCAAATCCCAATACCCAAACTTCATAAGTTTAAAGTTCATTGTCTCGAAAACGAAAGTTTTCGAGAAACTTGAAATGCAAAGTTCAAAATTACAGTTAAAAGTTCAAAGTTTTTGAATTTAAATTTCATAACTTTTAACTTTGAATTGCAACTT
>JAHIOY010000045.1 GCA_018894495.1 Patescibacteria group bacterium | reverse complement strand
TGCCTGTCTATCTGCTTCAATGTATATTTTCTTTAAAAAGATTTTTAAGAGACAATAAAAAATGGAAAAAGGTGAAAAACAAATTTTCATTTCTGAATTTTCCAAATCAAGTTTTCCTTCTGAAAAATCAGAAGGAAGAATCCGAAATGAAGAATTTCAAAGGGAAAAAATAGGGGAGCTCGGATATCTTAATGAAAATTGCTGGTTAGTCAAAAACCTTAATTATGCTCCGTATAAACGTTGTCAGTATTGTGAATTGAAATTCTACCAGTGCCCGTTTTTGCATTATCAAACAATCAGCTTGATTTTAGTCCTTTTTTTTCTTACCCTTTCTTTTTTAATTGAAGGGAAGATTTCAGAAGTACTAATTATCTCTGTTTTTACTTTGATTATTGTTTATGGTTACTTTTTCAACAAAAGTACAAACAATCTTATCCAATCTTATTTTGCCCAAATAAAAGCAATTAAAGTTACTCATGAGGAAAAGAAAAGGAGAGAAGAGGCAGAAATAATAACAGTGAGGGAAAGAACCTTAAAGGAAGAGGCAGAAAGATTAGTCAAAGAAAAAGAGAGGTTGACTGAGCAATTTCAGCTCATCGCTATCAAATCAACGGCTTTTAAAAATAGCGCTGAAGAATTAGCGGCTCGGGAAAAATCTTTGAGAAAAGAAGCAGAAAACTTGCTTAAAGTGAAGAGTTATTTTTATATGATGGCATCTCATCATTTATTGACCCCGGCTTCGCAAATTTTGGGACTAACATCATTAGCCCTTGAAGGAAGTTACGGTAAAATCTCTCCAAAACTCAGAAATGTCATAAAAGACGTTTCAGAAGCCAATGCTAAATCAATAAGGTTGGCAAATCAAATGCTGGTGGTCACCCAATTTGAGTTGGAAAAAATTGAACCGCATTTTAAAGAAGTAAACTTAGAAAGAATAATAGAGCCGCTTCTAAAAGAATTTGAGGAGAGAGCAAAAAAGAAAAATCTCTATTTGACGTTTGAAAGACCGAAAGAAGCTTTGCCTAAGGCATTTATTGACGCAGAGAATATCCAAAATGCTCTCAGGAATCTTTTTGAAAATGCCATCCTCTATACCCAAAAAGGAGGAATTAAAATCTCGTTGGAAAGAAAAGAAAATTCCCTTTTAATTGCCATCAAAGATACCGGCGCCGGAATAGAAAAGGAGGAACATTCAATATTATTTGAAGGTTTTGTAAAAGGAAAGGCAGGGTTTCTCTATTGGATGCAAGGAGCAGGGTTGGGATTATATATTTCAAAAAGATATATTGGTCTAAACAAAGGCAAAATTTGGGCTGAGTCGGAAGGAAAAAACAGAGGTTCAACTTTTTATATTGAATTGCCGATAATAATGTGATAAATTAAAGACCTGGTGCGTAATAATTTTTCACAATTTGCAGCCAGAATTTTGAGGTTGTAGTAGAAAGGATTATTACGCAACAGGTCTAAGGTATGAAGCCAAAAATTCTTCTTATTGAAGATGAGACAATGGCGATTAAGATTTATGAGAGTGTTCTAAAAAAGGCCGGTTTCAACGTTGATACCTTAATGTTAGGAAAAGACGCTTTAGAGCGGCTAAATAAAATCAAAGAAGGCAAAAAGGAAAAACCCGATCTGGTCTTACTGGATTTAATTTTGCCGGATGTACACGGACTAGAGATTTTAAAGATAGCTAAAAAAGAAAAAGAAACAAAGGATATCCCATTTTTAATTTTAACCAACTACGTTGCCCCGGAAACAAAAAGGAATGGGAAAAAATTCGGGGCAGAAAAATATATTGTGAAAACAGATACTACCCCGGCAGAATTAATAATGACAATAAAAAAACATTTAAGAAAAAAATCCAAGCAATAAAATAATTACAGTAAAATCATGCAAAGAGTTTTAAACATAGAAACAGTCAAATATATTAATAAAACCGTGAAGGTTTGTGGCTGGGTTAACTCAATAAGGTCTCACGGTAAAATAATTTTTTTTGATTTGAGAGACAGGTCGGGTTTGGTTCAAATAGTATTTTCACCAAACCCTAAGTTAAAAGTGAAAAATGAAAAGCATGCCCCGTACCGAACCGAAGGTTCTGGTGCGGGGTTAAAAGTATACGATTTGGCTAGAACCTTACGACCAGAATGGGTGATTGAAGTAATTGGAACGGTAAAAGAAAGACCAAAAGGAATGATTAACCCAAAAATTGGGACAGGGAAAGTAGAATTGCAAGCTGAAAATTTAAAAGTTTTTTCTGAGGCAAAAACACTGCCTTTCCCGATAGATACCCCTGGCTACGAAATCCGCGAGGAAATACGGCTAAAATATAGATATTTGGACTTGAGAAGAGAACGTCTGCTCAAAAATTTAGAAAAAAGACAACTCGTCATTCAATTTATGAGGACTTTCTTGCAAAACGAGGGTTTTCTTGAAGTTGAGACGCCAATTTTAACTAAATCAACACCCGAAGGAGCAAGGGACTATTTAGTGCCGTCGCGATTATATCCCGGAAAATTTTACGCTTTGCCCCAAAGTCCCCAGCAATATAAACAGCTTTTAATGGTGGCTGGTCTGGAAAAATATTTTCAAATTGCCAGATGCCTGAGAGACGAAGACCCGAGAGCGGATAGACAGCCAGAACATACGCAGTTGGATATTGAAATGTCTTTTGTTGAAAAAGAAGCTCTTTTGGATTTAATTGAGGGATTATATATCGCCTTAGTTAAAAAATTGTTTCCAGAAAAGAAAATCACTGAAATTCCCTTTCCAAAAATGATGTATAAAGAAGCGATGAAAAAGTATAAAACGGATAAACCCGATTTGAGAAAGGATAAAAAGGACCAAAATGAATTGGCATTTTGCTTTATTACCGATTTCCCGATGTTTGAGTGGCACTCGGAACCCGCCTCCGCTAAAGCTACGGCGGGCAAGTGGGGCGCAATGCATCATCCCTTTACTAAACCCCAAACAGAAAATTCTGAAGAAATTAAGAAAAATCCAGAAGAAATTTTGGCTGAGCAATACGATTTTGCCTTGAATGGAAACGAAATTGGCGGCGGTAGCATAAGGAATACAAACCCCGAGGTCTTAATTGCTGTTTTTGAGATTTTAGGCCATAAAAAGGATGAAATCAAGAAAAATTTCAGCCACTATTTTGAGGCCTTTAGCTACGGCATCCCACCCCATGGAGGAATTGCCTTGGGTATTGATAGATTTTTGGCAACAATTTTAAATGAGCCGAATATCCGGGAAGTGATTGCTTTTCCCAAAACCGGGGATAGCCGGGACTTGATGATGGGCATCCCAGCCGATGTAAGTAAAGAACAATTAAAAGAATTGCATATTAAATTATCAAAGAACTAATTCTATGTTGAGAAAATTTTTTTTAATTTTTTTTCTGATATTTTTGACCGGAATTTTAGTTGGAATTTTGTTCTCAAAATTCGCTGCTCCAAAAATTGAAACCTTGATTTTTTTAAAGGAAATGAGGCAGTCAAATGCTTCTTTTGCGATTCTTCCGCAAAAAGAAAATCAAAAATTGTGCAAAAAAATTAATCAGGGAATAGAGGTTGAGTTAAACGTTCAAAAAATGAGAATTTGCGAACAAGGAAAGGTAAAGGAAGAATTCCCTGTCTCAACGGGAAAAAAGGAAAGTCCGACCCCAAGCGGCGAATTTAACATAATTTACAAAACACCTATGCTTTACTCAAAAGTTGCGGATAGCTGGCTGCCTTTTTGGGTTGGTTTTTATGATGACTACGGCTTTCATGAATTACCCATTACTGATGATGGAAAAAGAGTTGGCGAAGCTCAAATTGGCCAGCCCGATTCTCTGGGTTGTATTAGATTAAAAATAGGGGATGCTGAAAAATTATATCAATGGGCGAAAATCGGCACTAAAATAATAATTTTTGGTAAAACCCCGTGACTATTTTTACCTTCAACATAATTATGGTTTTTGCAGTAACGGCTTTGTCGTCGGTAATTGGTTTTGTCTTTGCTCCGATTTTAATCAGATATTTATATAGGATTAGATTTTGGAAAAAAGAAGCCAGAAAAAAAACAATTACCGGAGAAGATGCCGCGGTCTTTTATTCTCTCCACAAAGAAAGAGAGGTGGGAATTCCGAGGGCCGGGGGAGCGCTAATTTGGACTTCGGTTTTAATTGTAATATCTTTATTTTTTCTTTTATCTAAATTCTCTCAGCCATGGTGGTTTGAAAAGTTAAATTTTTTGTCCCGAAGCGAAACATGGCTTCCTCTTTTTGCTTTAATTGCCGGCGCCATAGTCGGTTTGCTTGACGATGTCCTGCAAGTTTTCGGTTTAGGAAAATATGTCGGGGGAGGGATGACATTTACTCACCGGCTTTTGATTGTCATTTTAATTGGTTTGATTGGCGGCTGGTGGTTTTATTATCAATTGGGCTGGAATACAATCCATATTCCCTTAATTTTCGATTTTCCTCAAGGAATTGATTTAATGCTCGGTTTCTGGCTCATTCCCTTATTTATCTTAGTTATGGTTGCCTCTTGGGCCGGGGGGGTAATTGATGGTTTAGATGGATTAGCCGGGGGAGTGTTTGCCTCAATTTTTGGCGCCTTCGCGATTATTGCTTTTTCCCAGGGAAAAGCCGATTTAGCTGTTTTTTCTGCCAGTATTGCCGGAGCTCTTTTTGCTTTTTTGTGGTACAATATTCCGCCGGCTAAATTTTATATGGGCGAAACAGGAATCTTGGGTTTAACCTCAACCATGACAGTGGTTGCTTTTTTAACTGACTCGGTAGTTGTCTTGCCAATTATTGCCGGCGTAATGGTAATTGAAGTTGGCTCAATAATTTTACAACTCTTATCCAAAAAATTCAGAAAAAAGAAAATTTGGCTTTCAACTCCGATACACCACCATTTTGAGGCCCGTGGCTGGCCAGCCCATCAAGTGACAATGCGATTTTGGCTCATCTCAATTGTCTTTGCCAGTTTGGGAACAGCAATTAAACTTTTGGGTTAAAGAAAAACACGGGTTGCACCCGTGTATCTCACTATAAATGATATGAAAAAGGTTGCTCTTTTAAGAAAAAAATATCCGAGATTTGTATATGAAAGATACTCTTGGAAAATCTCTGCCAATAATTTAGAGATTCTTTTTGATTTTAGAATTGAACCAGATATAAAATTTAAGCCAAAAGTGATTATTGAAAACATTGATAAGGTTCAAATAAAACGGGTAGGGGCTCGGGCATTAAATAATTTGGTTTTTCATTTGGGTTTAATTGAACTCTTGAGTTATTGGAAGGCAACTTGTTCGCCAGAAATTAAAATTCGGGCTGATTCATTAAACAAAGAGCAAATTAAGTGGTGGAAGGCGTTAATCATTAACGGTCTGGGTCAATTTTTCTACGAAAATAAAATAAACTTTCAAGAACCGAATTTTGTCAAAATTCATTGTCTTCCGTCATTCGGTAAAAAAGCCACGATCGTGGCTTTTTTACCGAAACTAAAGAATAGAGTATTAGTTCCAATAGGAGGCGGGAAGGATTCAATAGTGACTTTAGAATTATTAAAAAGGGCTAAAAAGAATATTCAATGCTTCTCATTAAATCCAACCGAGGCAATTGAAAAAATAATGAAAATTGCTGGATTCCAAAAACCAATTATTGTTAGGCGAGAAATTGACCCAAAATTATTAAAATTAAATCAAAAGGGATTTTTAAATGGGCATACGCCTTTTTCGGCTTATTTGGCCTTTTTAAGTATATTTTTGGCCATAATTTTTGGAAAAAGATATATTGCTCTTTCAAACGAGCGCAGTTCCAATGAGGGAAATTTAAAATATCTTGGGGTAACCATCAACCATCAATACTCAAAAAGTTTTGATTTTGAAAAAAAATTCAGACACTATTCAAAAAAATATTTAGCCCGAAACGTTGAATATTTCAGTTTTTTAAGACCCTTATATGAGATTCAAATTGCCAAAATATTTTCCCGATACCATAAATATTTTGATGTCTTTTTGAGTTGCAACGAATCTTTTAAAACTGCTTCCGGAACTAAAAAACCAACCAAAAAGTGGTGCGGAAAATGCCCGAAATGCCTTTTTGTTTTTGTTTCTTTATCTCCTTTTGTTGAAAAAGAAAAATTAATCAAAATCTTTGGGAAAAACTTATTTGAGGACCCCGAAGGAAAGCATTCGGCTTCCTACGGGGCAGGCAAAAAATTATTATCAATCATGAAGCAGCTTATTGGCGAAGAAAAGTTTAAGCCCCTTGAATGCGTCGGCACAAAAAAAGAGTGTCTCATTGCTTTCTACCTTGGTTGGAAGAAAACTTGCGGAGGTCCGACCTCCGCAAAACTTCCTTTTCTGTTAAATTATTTTGAAAAGAAAATTTTGCCAAAGTATCCAAATCATGCCCCGTACCGAACTTGTTCTGGTGCGGGGTTAGAAACAGAATCAAAAAAAATTTTAAATTCTTGGAATGAGCAAAATTATTTACCCAAAAAATTCAAAAAGATATTGCGAAAAAAATTTTATGAAATTAGAAAATCTTAAGAATAAAAAAATATTGATTTTAGGTTTTGGCAAAGAGGGGAGAGATAGTTTTAGGTTTTTGAGGAGGTTGTTTCCAAAGAAAATATTGGGGGTGGGGGACAGGCAAGAAGTTAAAAGTTTAAAGTTTAAAGTTAAAAGTTTAATTAGAAGAGATAAATATGTTAGATGGCATTTGGGGGAAAATTACCTGAAGGTTCTCAAAAACTACGATGTTATTATCAAATCGCCGGGAATTCCAATTCATTTGCCTGAAATCGAAAAAGCAAGAAAATTAGGAAAAATTACTTCCCAGACCGAGATTTTTTTTGAAAATTGTCCGGGAAAGATTGTTGGAATTACCGGCACAAAGGGAAAAAGCACCACCGCCTCTCTAATTTATGAAATTTTAAAAACTGCCGCCGCCTCAAAAGAGGCGAGCCTCGCCCCTTCGGGGCGGGGATTAAAAGCCCATTTAGTTGGCAATATTGGAAAACCAGTTTTGAATCTCTTATTTTCTGCCACTAAAAACGATATTTATGTTTATGAATTGTCTTCTCATCAATTATATGGACTCAAAAAATCTCCCCAGATTGCCGTTCTTTTTAATATTTATCCTGAACATTTGGATTACTATAAAGATTTCAATGAATATATTCGCGCCAAAACCAATATCGCCCGTTACCAAACCAAAAATGATTATCTGATTTTCAACTCTCAAAATAAAATTGTCAGTCAAATTGCCCAAAAATCAAAGGCTCGGAAAATTGCCCTGAAAAATTATTCCAACATTCTTAAGAATGTTGGAATAAAAAAGACCCTTTTGTTGGGCGAGCATAATCTTTTAAATATAGTGGCGGCAATTGAGGTGGGGGAAATATTTGGTATTCCAAAAGAGAAAATTAGAAAGGCGATTGAAAACCTTAAACCCTTGCCCCATCGTTTAGAATTTGTCGGGATATTCAAGGGAATTGCTTTTTATAATGATGCCCTCTCAACCATTCCAGAAGCAACTATTGCCGCTTTAGATGCCCTTGGAGATAAAGTTGAAACAATTATCTTGGGAGGGTTTGACAGGGGGCTTGATTTCACTGAATTGGCAAAAAGAATCTTAAAAAGCCGTCTTAAAAACCTGATTTTATTTCCAACAACCGGTCAAAGGATTTGGAATGAAATTTGCCGAGAAGTCCAAAAAAATCCTGCTTTTCGCCGAGAACAAGTTTTTATTTCTGAATTCTCCGAATTCAGAAATAAAGAATCTGGACGGCTAAATCATTTCTTTGTCAACAATATGCTTGATGCGGTGAGGACAAGTTATAAACAGACAAAAAGGAGGAAAATTTGTTTGCTTTCAACCGCTTCCCCGAGTTTTGGAATTTTTAAGGACTATAAGGAAAAAGGCGGGCTCTTTAAAAAATATATTAAAAAATTCGCTAAAAAGTGATACCCGGTTAGAAGTTTTATAGTTTAAGTTTAATCAAGAACCCCGATAGATAGTAATCACTATCAAAACTTCTAACGGGGTGATATAATGAATCTAATAAATTTTTTAATTTCTCCAAAATTAAAAGAATGAATTTTTTAATTTCTCCAAAATTAAAAGAATGAATAAAGACAAAGAACGTCCAGATTATATTTTGTTTTCGGTCATAGTTATTTTAATAATTTTGGGAATTTTGATTTTATTTAGCGTTTCTGCTTTTATTTCGCAAGCAAAATTTGGAAAGACATATTATTTTCTAAATCACCAGCTCTTATTCGGATTAGTTCCGGGACTAATTCTTGCTTTTTTGGCGTTTAAAATTCGATTGGATTTTTTTAAAAAATGGGCTTTTATTTTACTTTTAATCAACCTGGTTTTAATGCTCTTGGTTTTCTTTCCAAAAATCGGAGTAGAAAGCGGGGGAGCTGCCAGATGGCTCGGTCTGGGTAAATTAACTCTTCAACCGTCTGAATTTCTAAAAATTACTTTTATTATTTATTTAGCCGCTTGGCTAAGCAGTCGAGGGGCGAAGCCCCGTAGTAGAATTTGGACTTGCTCCGCAAATGAAAATTTGTCCAAATTTCACTACGGGGTGAAGGAAAAATTAAAAAATTCAAGAAAAATTTTCAATCAGACATTTATTGCCTTTTTGGGTCTAATTTTAATAATAGCCCTTCTTTTACTTCTCCAACCGAATTTTAGCACTCTGGGAATAATTATTTTGACCGGAATCTTAATGTATTTTTTATCCAACACTCCTCTCTGGCAAATTTCTTTAATAATTTTGCTTGGCGGGGCCTCTCTTATTCCTTTGCTGAAAATTGTTCCCTATAGAGCGGAACGACTTTTAATTTTTCTCAATCCCGAATTAGACCCGATGGGAAAGGGGTATCAATTAAAGCAAGCCCTGATTGCCGTGGGTTCTGGAGGAATTTTTGGTTTGGGATTGGGAATGTCTCAGCAAAAATTCGGTTTTTTGCCTCAAACGTTTTCTGACTCGGTTTTTGCCATATTTTCGGAAGAAACCGGCTTTATCGGAGGTCTAGTCTTAATTTTGCTTTTTATGGTTTTTTTTTGGCGGGGATTTAAGATTGGTTTAAATTCTAAGAATAAATTTTCTCAAATTTTAGCTTTTGGAATTACGTTTTATATTGTAATTCAGGCCTTTGTAAATATCGGCTCAATGCTCGGAATTGTTCCCGTGACCGGAATCCCCCTGCCTTTTATCGGTTACGGCGGCTCACATTTGATTGCTGAATTGATTGGAGTGGGTATTTTATTAAATGTATCAAAACAAAACACATGAGAATATTATTTGCCGGTGGCGGCACAGGAGGCCATATCTTCCCGCTCATTGCCATAGTTAGAGAAATTAAAAAACTGACACAAGTTTTTATCCCGCCCCTTTGGCAAGATATTAAATTCCGTCACAAGCGACGGGTTACTCAAAAGGGGCGGGATAAAGAAAAGGAAGAAGTCAACTTCTTTTACATTGGCCCGAAAGATGAAATGTTTCAAATTTTTCTTTCCAAGGAAGGAGTAAAAACAAAAATAATCTGGGCTGGAAAATTTAGAAGATACTTTGGACTAAAATCAATTTTTAAAAACATTATTGATATTTTTTTAAAATTTCCCGTCGGTTTTTTTCAGTCATTTTTCTATATTTTCTTTTCCGCCCCTGACCTCATTTTCTGCCTTGGCGGCTACGGTTCATTACCGGTTGCTTTAGCCGGCTTTTTGTTAAAAACGCCGGTCTTTTTACTGGAATTAGACGTATCTCCGGGTTTAGCTAACAGAATATCGGCTAAATTTTCTTCAGAAATTTTTGTCTCTTTCCCGGTCAAAGAAATGGCATATTTCCCGACTAATAAAATGATTTCGGTTGGAAATCCCATCCGAAGGGAACTATTAGAGGGTTCAAAAGAAGCGGCCGTAAAAATCTTTAATTTAATCGGGAATAAACCAATAATTTTGCTCTTGGGCGGTTCCCAAGGCGCTCAACGGCTCAATAATTTAGTCATTCAAATTTTGCCCGACATTTTAAATAATTTTGAAGTAATTCATCAGTGCGGTATAAAAAATTTGGCGGAAGTAAACTCGCAAACAAAAAATATTCTGATGAAGAATAAAGGACTTGAAATGTATTACCATCTTTTTCCGTTTTTAGAAGAAGAGGAATTAAAGCAGGCCTACGTCGCAGCCGATTTAATAGTCAGCCGAGCGGGTTCGGGAAGTATCTTTGAGATTGCGGCCGTTGGAAAACCAAGCATTTTAATGCCTCTGCCCGAATCGGCTCAAGACCATCAAATTAAAAATGCTTATGCCTATGCCAAAAATGGCGCAGCGATAGTTATTGAAGAGGCAAATTTAAGCCCCCCTCTTTTTTTATTAGAAAAATTGAAACATTTAACGGGTCAGCCAAAGGTCTTGGAAAAAATGCAAACCGCGGCAAAAGAATTTTCAAAGCCGAAAGCGGCAAAAGTCATAGCCAGCTATATTTTAAGACTTCGTTAAAAATCAAAAGAATATGCTAAGATAAAGTTATAGAATTTTTTAATTTTGAAAAAATTAAAAGAATGAAAATTAAAGATTTTAAGCTTATTAAACCCGGGGAAGTGAGGGTTCGCCTTGCCCCCTCGCCAACAGGGCCCTTTCATATCGGGACAGCCAGAGCCGCTCTTTTTAATTGTCTCTTTGCCAAAAAACATCAGGGAAGTTTTATACTGA
>JAHIOY010000044.1 GCA_018894495.1 Patescibacteria group bacterium | reverse complement strand
TTTTTAAGAATTTTAATACCGCGCGCAGAACCTTCCTCCCTATTAATAAAATTGTTTCTTTCTAAAATAGAAAAAATATCTAAAAGCGATTGATTTGAGGATATGTTTAGTTTTTCTTTTAATTCGCTAAAAGAAGGCGGAAAACCGGCGGTGATTAAATTATTGTAAATAATTTTTAAAACCTCCTTTTGTCTTTTAGTTATAGGTTTATTTTGCATATTATAATATAATACCCGACCAAATGGTCAGGTGTCAATAGCCTGCCCCGTAGTGTCCCGCTTTTAGCGGGACTACTACTGGGGTATGAGATGTGGATAGCTTTTTACTCACCTCTCCGCGAAGTCGCAGATGTCTTTGAAGTCGCAAAAGCCGCACTGCCAGCCGGGTGTTGGCTTAAAATTGCTGGTTTTTATTTCCTCTATTTCTGCCAGTATCTTTTCCTTCAATTTCTCTTTTTCTTTTTCCGTTCCGATAAAAGATATTTTTCTTGCCCCTCGTCCGCCGTAGCCTTTGGCGGAGGCGGAGTCGTTTAAATAATAATAAATCAACTCTTTCGGTTTTATTTTAAAGACCTCTTCTGCCGCGAGCTGGTAAATCAATAATTGTTCTTTATCGTTTAAATCCAGTTTTTCTTTGGAGTTTCCGGTCTTGTAATCAATAATCGCCACTCCTCCCTCTACTTCGTCAATACGGTCTATTTGTCCCTTTAAAGTGTGCCCCCCTATTTTTAAATTAAAGGGTATTTCCAATGCGAGTTCCTGATTGATTTTTAAAATTTTTGGCGGATTTTTGGAAAATTCCTCGTAAAAATCCTTGATTATTTTCTTTCCGAGCTTATAATATTGCTCTTTTTGCTCTTTATTTTCATACCATTCCCCAAGCCAATTTTTCTCATAAATTTTGACTATTTGGTCAAAATTTATGAGACCCGCCGACTTGTCCGCCGAAGCCCGAAGGGCGGAGGCGGAAGCCATACCAAAAAGATTTTCCTGTTTCTGGCTGCCGGTTTCATTTGCCTGTTTTAAAAAATCGTACAAAGTATTGTGCATTGTCTTCCCGAACGAAAAGACGGCCTTGCCTTTTATGGGAATTTTCAAAATAAAATTGAATTTATACTGCAAAGGGCATTTCTCAAAGGCAGCCAGTTGGGAAAAAGAAAAATGCCCCGGCAAATAGCTTGGCGAGATTCTAGATTTTAGATTTAAGATTTTCGGCTTTCCTTCTAACAGTTCGTTTGAACTTTGAACTTTGAACTTTGAACTTTGAACTTCGTCTTTGTATCCCATCTCAATCAAAAACCTTGACAGCCGTTTTTTCCTGACGCCGCCGTAATCTTCAGCCGAAGTAAAATAAAGCTCTTTTTTGGCTCGGGTCATAGCCACATAGCAGAGCCGCCTTTCTTCCTGCAGATGAACGTCGCCAGTAGGTTTTATGTCCTTAATCAAATCCTCCGGCAATTCAATCGGCTCTTTCCTCTCAAGGCAGGGAAACCTTTTATCAACCATACTAACCAAAAAAACATATTTAAATTCCAGCCCTTTGGCCCCGTGAATAGTCATAACTTTTACCATATCCGGGCCCTGTTCCGGGTCAAACTCAAGCTTTCCCTCCTCACCGGATTCAATCTCTAAATTGAGCTCTTTCATAAAATTATTCAGGGTCGGCTCTATTGCTGCTTCTTCAAAATTCTTAACTCTTTTATAAAACTGGTTAAGCAAATCAAGCTGTTCTTTATCTTCGCCAGCCGGTGAATTTTTTACCAGATGCTTTAAATATCCTGACTCCTCTAAAAAAGCCGCCATCAATTCCGAAACCGTTTTTCTCCGCGCCAAAGAGCTATGTCTTTTAATGAGACCTAAAATAAAAGCGATTTTTTCTGCCGCTTTTTCGGAAATTCCGGAAATTAAGGGGGTCTCTTCCATTGCCTCGTAAAGCGATTTTGTTTTGCGAGAAACGTATTGGGTGAGCTTCATTATGTCTTGAACCGGAATTCCCAAAAATGGCATATTCAAAATCCGGTAAACCGCCGGACTCTCATGGTAATTGTCCAAGAGTTTGAAATAAGAAACGATATCTAAAATAACGGGCTTGGCATAAAGCCCTTGCGAGGCCAAAAACTGGTAAGGTAGCCCTGCCCTTTCCAGCGCCCTGATAAAGGGATTAGCCGAATTGTTTGCCCTGACCAAAATGGCAAAATCGTTATAATTCGCCTTTTTGTCTTTTTTTAAAATTTCTAAAATCCTGCCAATTGTTTTTCTTACTTCTTCGTCCAATGTCTTGGCGTGAATATGCTCAATTATGCCTTTCCCCTTTTTTTCCGCGACTAATTTTTTATCAATTTTATTTACATATTCAAGCCGGTCCGGGTCATTGGCTTTTATGAATTTATAGGACTGGTCTAAGATGTTCTGGGTTGAACGGTAATTCTTAACTAACGACACCTGCTTGGCTTTTGGAAAATCTTTGTTGAACTGAATTATATTATTGAAAGACGCCGAACGCCACAGATAGATTGCCTGGTCATCGTCAGCCGTGACGGTCAAATTGTTTCTCGGCGCGGCAAGAATTTTTATTAATTCATACTGCGCCCAGTTGGTGTCTTGAAATTCATCAACCAAAATGTATTTAAATTTCTCGCGGTATTTTTTCAGAATTAAAGGCCTTTTCTTAAATAATTTCAAGCAATAGTTTATCAAGTCCCCAAAATCCAGAGAACTATTTTCCAAAAGCAATCTTTGGTAAATATGAAAACCGTTAGCGATTTCCTTTACCCTTTCCGTCTCATCGTCTTCCGGCTCATCGTCTCTGGTTTTGAGCCCTTCGCTATATTCAAGGTAGTCCTCGGGATAAATCCCCTGGTCTTTACAATGGGAAAAATGAGAAATTAAGGCCTGAATGAATTTTGTCGGATTGCCGAGCGGCTTATAATAATCAAGTTTAAATTTGTCTAAATTCCGATAGACCAAAAGCCAGCTCGTGGTCGGGTCTAAAATTTTAAAATCAGTCGGTAAACCGATATCCAAACCCTGCTCCTTTAAAATTCTCTCGCAAAAAGAATGAAAAGTGGAAATCCATAAATCAACATAGCCATAAGGCAAAAGTTTATCTACCCTTTCTTCCATCTCTTCGGCCGCCTTGTCCGTGAAAGTAACTGCCAAAATTTCTTCCGGCTTTGCCCTGCCGTAGCTTTTAGCGGAGGCGGGCTTCGCCTCCCCTTTTTCAATCAAATAAGCAATCCTCTGGGTAATGACGGTTGTTTTTCCGGTGCCGGCCCCAGCCACAATCAAAAGCGGCCCTTTTTTATAGACCACCGCCTCCTTTTGTTCCTTATTCAATTTTTTTAAATCCAGCTCCATTGGAAAAATTTTTCAAATATTCTTTAATCCTTTCTCTGTCTTCATTTTCTCTGTCGCCCTTAAAATATATCTCAATAAACTCAATACCGACCATTTCTATAATTTGGTGATTTTCAATATGGGCGTAAATAATTCTTAAATCTTTTTTCTTTAAACTTTTACAAAAAAATCTGGCCTTAACAATATACAAATAG
>JAHIOY010000043.1 GCA_018894495.1 Patescibacteria group bacterium | reverse complement strand
TCTCCAGCAACCCTACCCCGCACGCCGACAACTTTATTTGGCGTTACCGCAATCATATTTTTTTTAATATTTCTTTTTTAATTCTTGAAATCTGATGCGCCAAAAGATCAAGTTCGGGAATTTCGCCTGCTAAAGAAATTAATTTTTTTAGTTCTCTGTTCAAATCTTCTAATTTATATTGCTTTATAAGTCCTTTATATTTCCCCCAATCAATTTTGCCGCGCAAAATCAAACTAAAGATATCAATTAAATCTTTTCTTCCTTTAGAAGTGCCTTTTCTTTGGCTGGCGGCATAAACTTTTAAAATAAGTAGAATCTCCACGAGCGGCAGAAGAAATCCTTCCCGCGATTGATAATATTTTTTTATTTCTTCAACCGGCAATCCTAAATTGGAAAAATATGGCACATAAATATCAACATCTATTCCCTCTATTTTTATTTCGTATTTTTTAAGCCGCTCGTTTTTTACGAGGGTAAATTTTTGCCTAATTTTTTCCAGCTGGTCGTAATCCAAAATTATATCAACATCTTTTGATTTCAGCGCTTTAGCGTATAAAAACACTGCCCATCCTCCGATCAAAATAAAATCAAAATCTTTTTTTAAATCGCAAAGGATTTTAAAACTTTTTTCAGTGATTAAATCGTGATAAAATTCCGGCATAGTTTATAACCTTGAATTACGAAATGCACTTTGACTCTTTGTATTTTGGCTTGGGCTACGCCTTTGCAAAAATTTTTCGGCAGACTTGCTTCGTAAGTATGCCTCAAAATTTTTGCTTTGGCTCGCCCGCAAGCCAAAATAAAATAGTCCGAAAGGCATTTCGTAATTCAAGGTTTATAATATTTTTTCCTTTAGGGCGTTTAAAAAATCTTTGGCATACCACTCGGACAAATTCCAAAGATCAACAAAAGTTTGAACGTCTGGGGTTATTTTTCCTAAATTTTGAAGAACCGGGTCTGCTGGCAGAACTATTAAATTTGCATAACCCTCTTTTTTAGGAAAACGAATTTTAAGTTCTTCAAGCGTTTTTCTATCAGCATAAACGTATACCTTGTCATAGTCGGCCGGCGGAGATTTATATTTTTTTGAATAAGCCGAAAAACAGCCGAAAATTACTTCCGGCGGCATATCCGCTTCAATCTCCCTAGCGCTTTTGGAAATATTTGTTTGATAAATTATGTCTTTTTTAAAGCGCCGCATTGTCGCCCAAAGATATAAAAATTTTTCCTTGTCTTCAACTTTAAATCCCCTGCCGCTTTTTCTGACAGCGCCGGATTCTTGGGGAATTTTAAGCGCGTTAAAAATCGTGCTTAAAGAATAGCCATATTTTTGAGCCAGATCCTTTTGTGTAAACTCGGTTTTTTTATTTTCAATTGTTTGGTTGAGAATTTCTCGCCAAATAATTTCTTTTTTATTCATACAATGTTTCGTTTTTTGATTGCAATAATGCGCTTCGTTTCTATATTATTAGAAACTTGCTGTTTTGTCAATAGTACAAAGAAAACTTAAAAACTACATTTTTTCTGGGGCGGAAATGCCCAATAAGTCAAGGGTGTTTTTAATGACTTGTTTTGTTGCCAAAATTAATCCCAGACGAGCCATTGACAGAGACTGAGTCTCTGTCAAAACTCGGCAGTCGCGATAAAATTGATGAAAGGCGGCGGCTAAGTCGCCGGCATATTGAGGAAGCCGCTGAACCTGCTCATCTTTCGCCGTATCCTCTATAACTTCTGGAAATCTAATAAGTTGTTTAATCAAATTCAATTCGCTCGGATGATTTAATAAATTAAGTTTAGAATTTTGGATTTCAAGTTTCTCGAAAACTTTCGTTTTCGAGACAATGATTTTTGGATTTATTTTGGATTTTGTGCTTTGGATTTCGGATTTCCCGCATTTGCGCAATATTGAGCAAATGCGGGCATAAGCATATTGAATATAATAAACCGGGTTTTTCTCTGATTGTTCTTTGGCTAAGTCCAAATCAAAGTTCAAATGACTGCCAGGACTTCTGGTTAAAAAGAAAAATCTGGCAACATCCAAACCAACTTCATCTATCAATTCGTTTAGGGTCACATAAGTTCCGGCGCGTTTTGACATTCTTACTTCTTTTCCGCCCCGGAATAGCCTCACTAATTGCATGATAATGATGTTTACCCTTTCTTTTTGCTCGCCCAACGCTTCAGCCGCGGCCTTGAGCCGGTTAATATAGCCATAGTGGTCAGCTCCCCAAATATAAATTAAATAATTAAAGCCGCGTTTAAATTTATTTTTTAAATAAGCAATATCTGAAGCAAGATAGGTTGTTTCGCCGTCCTCTTTAATTAAAACCCTGTCTTTATCATCGCCGAATTTCGTTGAACTAAACCATAAAGCGCCTTCTTTTTCATAAGTTAATTTCTTTTTTTTCAACAAGTCAAGGATTTTTTTAACTTCACCGCTTTTGCGCAAACTTTTTTCAGAAAACCAAACATCAAAGGCGATGCCCATTTTTTTGACTGTGGGCTTAATCGTCTCTTTCAAAATAATCTCGGCCGCTTTTTGCCCGAGTTTGTCCGGATTTTCGCCCTTTATTCTTTTCCGCAGAGATAAAATATAATCGCCTTTATAAACCGCTTCTGAGTCGCCAATAACAGAGTGCCCTAACTTTCTTATTTGTTCGCCGACATCGTTGATATAATATTCCCTGGCCACTTTAAACCCTGCTTTTAATAAAACATTTGCCAAAACATCTCCGCAAAATCCTCCCCGGCCGTTTCCCAAGGTTAAGGGGCCCGTCGGATTAGCCGAAATAAATTCCAGATTAATTTTTTGCTCTTTGCCGATTTTCAAGGCGCCGAATTTTTCTTTCTTTTTTAAAATTTCGGCCACTTGCTCCTGCAAGTATTCTTTTGAAATAAAAAAATTGATAAATCCCGGCTTAACTACCTCGACTTTGTCGAGGAATTTTGAATTTTGAATTTTGAATTTTGAATTTAATATATTTGCAATTTCTTGCGGACTTTTTTTCACTTGTTTGGCAATGAGCATTGCTACATTTGCGGCATAATCGCCATGAATTTTTTCTTCCGGATGTTCAATCTTGATTTCGGGAAGAACAAATTCTGGAAAAGCCCCTTCCTCTTGAAATTCTTTCATCGCTTTTTGAATTAAATTTGTTATTTGCCGGTAAATCATATTTTAATTTTAACTTAATTTTTGCTAAAATGAAAGAAATAACCTTGGCTGTAAAAGGCATACTAAAATTATGACAATTCTTGCTGAAAATAAAAAAGCTTACTATAACTATGAAATCTTGGAGAAGTTTGAGGCGGGAATTTCTTTGCTCGGACAAGAGGTGAAATCGCTGAGAACAAGGGGGCTCGGTTTAGCCGGCAGCTATGTCGTTTTGAGAGACGGCGAGGTTTTTTGGCTCGGAGCAAATATCCCTCCTTATCAGCCAAAAAATGCGCCGCCAGATTATGAGCCCGAGAGAGCGCGAAAACTTTTATTAAGGAAATCGGAAATAAAACGGTTAATCGGAAAGGCAAATCAAAAGGGCTTGACTTTAATACCTTTAAGGTTATATACTAAAAACGGAAAAATAAAACTTGAATTTGCGAGCGCCAAAGGAATGAAGAAATTTGATAAACGAGAAAAAATTAAAAAAAGAGAGTTTCAACGAGAGAAAGAAAGATTATTAAAGGAATAAATTTTTTAATTTTTTCAAAATTAAAAGAATGGGGGTGAAAAGCTTTGATAAAAATCTAACTAAGATACGCCAATCAAGGTGTTGGTTCCTTGTAAAACTGCTGACAACAAAAAATAAGTGCCAACTTATTTTCTAAGGTAAAGAACGTTGTGGCTTCGGCTTTCAACGTTCCTATGCCTGTTTACGCTTAATTTTAAGCGTACGCCCAAACCATTTGATTCTCGATAAGATGGCGCGGGTGTCATAAAATTCGAGATACCCAGCCCTTTTCGCCTAAAAGGACTGGGGAAAATTTCGGCTTATTGCTCTGGATTTTCGTCCAATTTTTATCCGGTTCAAGAAATTATTAATTGGACTATAAATTTTCAGAAATTTTCAATTTCTGAACAACATTGGTAGATGTGTCTTAGGATGATTTTTAGACGCGAGCCCATAACTCGCCGCCTCCACTAAGTTGTAAGTTATAAGTTGTTTAAAAAACCATTTGTAGACAATCAAATAAGGGCTAATCAGGTTAGGGTAATAGACGAACAAGGAAAAAATTTAGGGATTTTAAATTTGGAAACAGCGCTCAAAATTGCCAGAGAGCGCAATTTAAATTTAGTTCAGGTTACGGAGAAAGTAAAACCGCCGGTCTGCCGGCTCATGGATTACGGAAAATACCTTTATTCGTTCCAGAAAAAAACCAAAATAAAAAAAGCCGGCGAACTTAAAACAATCCGTCTGGGCTTCAATATCTCCCAGCATGACTTAGAAACTAGGGCCAAACAAACAGAGAATTTTTTGAAAAAAGGAGACAAGGTTAGGGTGGAAATGGTGCTTAGAGGAAGAGAAAAAGCATTGGGTGATTTTGCCAGGGGAAAATTTAAGCAATTTTTAGAGTTCTTAGAAAAATTAATACCAATAAAAACCGAGCGTGAGTTAAAAAGAGAAGCGAGGGGCTTTACAATGATAATTACGAAGGCGTAACCAACGAATAACGAATTTATTATGAATTTACGAATTCGTTTATTCGTATATTCGTAACTGATTCGATATTCGCTGATTTTATGAAAACGAGAAAATCAATTATAAAAAGATTTAAAATTACCAAAACCGGCAAAATTTTAAGAAGAGCAACCGGGCTTGACCATCATCGGGCTAAAAAATCGGGTAATAAAATCAGAAAAAGCCGAAAAAGGGTTAAATTATCAAAAGCCGAAGCAAAAGTAATTCGAAGGCTGTTACCTTCAAGGTAATTATGGCAAGAGTTAAACGCGGAAAAATTGCTCACAAAAGAAGAAAACGTTTGCTAAAATATACCAAGGGTTTTCACTGGGGAAGAAAATCAAAGTTTAAATTAGCCAAAGTGGCAATCTATCACGCCTGGTCTCATGCTTATAAAGACAGAAAAAGAAAAAAGAGAGATTTTAGACGGCTGTGGCAGGTTCAAATAAACGCCGCTTGCCGGCTTAATGGAATCTCTTACAGCAAATTTACTCATCTCTTAAAAGAGAAAAAAATTGACCTTGACCGAAAGGTCCTATCCCAATTAGCCAAAGAGCATCCTCAAATTTTTGAAAAAATTATTGAAAAAGTCAAATCGGTCTAATATCCGCCTCTTTTTGAAGTTCTTTGATGTTTTTAAATCCTTGTTTTTGAAAACTTTGCTTCACTCCGGCGATTAGTTTAGGAATAAAATCGTAACCCGAACCCCGATATGGCACTTTCATTACCCTGCCTTCGGGAACTTTTATTTTCATTTTTTCCATCCCGTATCTTACGGCTGCCCTCTTTTCCATTGCTTCGGATGAACCCATACCGCGATATTTTTTGACCATTTTATTTTCTTCATAATCAAATTCTTTCTCTCCGGGCGCCTCATCTAATCCCGCTAATAATTTCCCCATCATCACGGTCTGGGCGCCCAAGGCCAGCGCCTTGCTTATATCTCCCGGCTTTTGAATATCATTATTTATTTCGGAATTTTCTTTATTCCGAAATAAAAACTTGGCTAAATCAGGAATCTTTATTCCGCCATCGGCAATAATAGGGACAGGTCCATATTTTCTTTCCAATTTTTTAACCGCCTCGGCGCAGTCCCAGACGGCTGATGCCTGTGCCCGGCCCGTGCCCAATTCCTGCTGGGTAATGCAGGCGGCGCCGGGTCCAATTCCAACCCTAAGGCCATCGCAATATCGCGCTGAACCTTTTAATAATTCTTTAACCATCTCGACTGAATCAACGCTCCCCAAAACCACTTCTAATTTCGGGAAACTTTTCTTCGCCCATTTAGCAATCGCGAGTTGTTCTCTAAAAACAACGCCGGCGTCAATTAAAATTCCGTCTGCGCCAACTGCGAATCCTTTTTTAATTCTTTCTTCTGCCAATTTCAATCTTGCTTCAACGGCAATAAAAACCCTTAGCCGTTTATTCTCATCCACAGTGGCTAAGGGAAATTGCTCCTGCTTTCTGATGTCGGAGTCGGTGACCAAAGCCACAACCCGGTCTTTTTCGTCAACAATCGGCAGAGTATCCAAATTGTTTTTTCTTAAAATTTCAACGGCTGAATTCAAATTATTTTTCTCAACCGTTGCTGATTTTTTAGCCACTCTCAATTTTTCTCTGGCGGTCATCACGTCTTTTAATTTCGTTTCCATATCTTTTCGGTACCTTACATCGCGGCGAGTTACAATCCCGACTAATTTTGAATTAAGCGTTCCGTCTTCCGTTATGGGCACGCTGAAGAAATTCAATCTTTCATTTATGTCATAAACGTCTCTGATTGTGTTTTCCGGAGAAAAAACAATCGGGTTAAAAACAAAGCCGGCCATAAATCTTTTCACTTTTTCCGCTTCTCTAATTTGCTCATCAATAGTTAAAAAATTATAGTGAATAACGCCGATACCGCCGTGCAGAGCCATTAAAATCGCCATTTTTGATTCCGTGACCGTGTCCATTGGCGAGGAAACAAAAGGCGTTTTAAGCGCTATTTTCTTTGTAAAGCGGGTGGTCAAATCAACCTCGTCTCTTTCAAAATCAGGCAGGCGGTTTGGAATCAAAGTGATGTCTTTGTACCAAAATTCCCTATTTTTTAAACTTTGATGTAATTTTGCCATACTAAATTTAAATTCCTTTTTTTCTTTACTTTAGCGCAAATAAAACTAAAAATCAATCTTCCCTTTTGCTGTTTTAATTTAAAATCAGTCGGGGTCAAACCCCGATATTCTTAAAATTGACAGAGAGCGGGTCCCTGTCGGTTTTTTGATTGTTTATTTAGCGGAGATTTAGCAGAAGACGGGCCTTCGCCCGGCGGTAGCGGGCTTCGGCCCGCGAAGGCGGGTCTCCGTTGGTTTCTTTATTATCCACAGGGAAACTTGACCAAGAATATCCGATTTTTTATTTCATTCTATATTGGTAGTAGTTTAAGCCCTTTTATCTTTTTAAAATCTTTGATATCGCGAGTCACCAGGTAGGAATTGGTGCTTATTGCTGTTGCGGCAATGACGGCGTCGGCTAATTTTATTTTATAAATTCTCCTTAATTCGGCAGATAATTCCGCAATCCGAAGATCCAAGTTGATTACTACCGTTTGAGAAACAAAAAGTCGAAATTTGGTTATTGTTTCTTGGTCTATAAGAGGGTAAGAAAGAAATTCAACCGCTACGATGCTTGGAAGATAAAAAATTGCCTCGCGGTTTGATTCCAGAAATGAGACAACTTTTTTATCAGCAAAACTATAGTAGATAAGAATGTTCGTATCGAGAGCAAACATACAAAAAGATTAGGGAATCTTCCGTTCCCATTCTTGGCGGATTTTTCTTTGCCACTTGATAATATCTTTAACTCCTTTCCTCTTCCAAATTCCACAAATTGCTCGCCAGACCTCAATGTCTCGCTTTATTTTGTAAATAGGCATTTCAACCTTATTTCTTTTTTTTGTTATTGTAGTGTTTTCCATAGCAATTTTATCTTATCACAACCAAAAATTGAAAGTCAAATCAATTTTTACAGAATTTACCTATAACTTTTAATTTTGAATTGCAACTTTTAATTTTGCGCTTTTAACTTTTAACTTCTCAGGGGTCGGGCCTTCGCCCGGCGGTAGCGGGCTACTGCCCGCGAAGGCGGGTCTCTGTCGGTTTTAAACAGAAAAAATGGACCTGTCCCTATTTTCTTCCGACCAAGAAAAATAGAGTTAACACCATTTCTCATTTCACGCAACGAACACCCCTGGGGTAGTACTTAGAGAACGTCACCACGTCACCATTGCTCATGTAAATGCCCCACACCTCACTAGCTGCCTCGGTCTGCGTGCTGGAAAAATAGCCACTGTTACCAAGATTGCCGGGGAAAGAACCGAATGAACTTTTATTAGTATAAATACACTGCAATTCTCCTATCGTAGGCCATCTTCCGTCATCTAAGCAACCACTGTTCGGAGACCATGTACCAGGTACGGGGGCATCAATAGAATATACACTGCTTATTCCTGAGCAAGCGGTTGTAGAAATCCAGCTGGCGGGAGTAGCGCTTGCTTCAGCAGATTGCGCACCTTCGCCAATCGCATTAACTTGTGGTCCCGATGCCGACCTTGCCATATTGGACAATCAAGCCGGTAATGACAGCCGGATTAGCGCCAAGCATTAAAGCTCCTTCTTTTGCCTGGGCATTGATACTGGTGTTAAGCGGCGCTGCGACATTGCCGCCTGGAGGAGCGCTTGTTGGCTCAGTCCAAGCCAAGACCAGATAACTAACAAAAACACTTGTTACTAAGACCCCTAAAATAAGCGCGACTCCCTCCCAATTTTTTCTTTGAAAAATTTGGGCGGGTAAAGATTTTGCTTTTTCCATAAGTTTTTTATTTTTATTTTTATTTTAGACCTTTGCGACTTTTTTGTAAAATTAGTTGTCAAATCAACCTCGTCTCTTTCAAAATCAGGCAGGCGGTTTGGAATCAAAGTAATGTCTTTGCACCAAAATTCTTTATTTTTTAGCGATGGATGTAATTTTGCCATAAAATTATTAAATTCGAAATTCTAAATCCGAAATCCGAAACAAATCCAAATAATTAAAATTTAAAACTCTAAACCGGTTTAATTTTTTGAATTTAGAATTTAAATATTGTTTCGTGCTTCGGATTTCGTGCTTCGGATTTTAAATCGGTATTGGATATTGGCCGCTAAAACAACAAGCGCAAAAATCATCTTTGGTTAATTTTTCTCCGGAAACCTCAATAATTGCTTTAAGCAATGACTCCAAACTTAAATAACATAAAGAGTCCAAATTCAACTCGTCTCTGATTTTTTCCACATCGCCCTCTTTCCTCTGAGCAATCAATTCGTCTTTAACGCGATAGGTATCAATCCCGTAATAACAGGGGTATCTGTAAGGCGGAGAAAAAACCCGAGCGTGAACCTCCTTGGCGCCTGCTTTTCTAAAGAGCGCAGTCAATCTTTTTTGAGTTGTCCCCCTGACAATGGAGTCGTCAACAATAACCACCTTTTTCCCGGCCACATCCTCCTCAATAACAACGAACTTTAATTCCACTCCCCTGTTCCTCAACTCTTTAACCGGCTCAATAAAAGTGCGGGAAACCAAATGAGTCCTCAAAATTGCCTCTTCGCCATTTTTAATTCCTGATTTTTCGATAAAGCCATATCCGCCGTATTTCCCGGAATCAGGAATAGGAACGGCTAAATCGGCCGAAGCAGGACATTCTTTTGCTAAACATCTTCCCATATTTTTTTGGGCATCTTTTACTCTCCTGCCAAAGATAATGCTATCCGGCCTGAGAAAATAAACAAATTCAAAGACGCAGAATTTTCTCTTTTTTACCGGCGGGTGAAAATATTCTTTTATTCCGGATTCATCTATAATTAAGATTTCACCGGGGTCAAGTTCTCTTATTAAAGAAACGCCCAAATGATAAAGGGCGCAGGTTTCGGAAGCCACCACAAAATAATTTTCACTTTTTCCAAAACAAAGGGGCCGAATGCCAAGCTCGTCTTTGGCCGCAATAATTTTGTCTTGATAAAGAATAACTAAGGCGTAAGCGCCTCTGATTCTTAGTAATACCTGTTCGAGCGCTTTTTCAAAAGAAGGGGCTTCGGTTAAAGAAATTAAAGCCACGAGCACCCCGGTGTCAGAAGTCGCCTCAAACTTAAATCCCCTTTCTAAACAATGCTGTCTCAACGTTTCGGTGTTAATCAAATTTCCATTATGCGCGATATAAAATTCGTTTCCTTGCCACACGCCTCTGATTGGCTGAATGTTTGCCAGATTGCTTACGCCGGCCGTGCTGTAGCGGTTGTGGGCTATGCCAATTCTGCCGGGAAGTTTTTCTAAGGCCCCGTTTCGAAAAACCATAGGTATCTCCCCTATGCCCAGACGGGAATAATATTTTCCCCCGTCAAAAGTCGCTATTCCGGCCGCCTCCTTGCCCCGATGCTGGAGCGCGTATAAACCGCAGTAGAGGTCTTTAGCGGCCTCTCTTTTTTTACTGACTATACCAACAACTCCGCACATTTTAGTAATTTTAATTTTACCACTAAATTTAATTTTTGAAAAGATATTGATGAGCTTTTATTAAAACCTCTTTTGCGTTTTTAAATGTCAGCCGCCCAAGCGCTTCCTCATAAGGCAGCCACTCATAGCCAATATGCTCAAAAGAAATTTTGACTTCTTTTGTTTTTGCCTGCCCCGTACCGAACTTGCCTGCCCCGTAGGGAACTTGTTCTCCTTCGGGGTTCTGGTGCGGGGTCTCGGCTAATAAAAAAACAACTATTTTAAAAATATTTTTCCCTTTAAATTTAAAGAAATATTTTATCCATTCCTTGAATCCTTCAACAAGTTTTATATCTTTTAACCCGGTTTCCTCTTTAACTTCCCTTTTTACGGTCTCCTCAATCGTCTCCCCCTTTTCAATATGACCCTTTGGAAAATCCCAGTAAGTTCGCGCTGACTTAGTTGAAGACGGATAATTCAAAAGAAGATAATAAATCTCATTATCCTCTTTTCTAAAAATTATGGCTCCGGCTGATTTTTCTATTGGCAT